>NZ_JBXAQB010000002.1:0-54246 GCF_058806835.1 Roseococcus sp. GW821-FHT12F05 | reverse complement strand
AATTTGTGGGAGGTCCAAACCCAGGGGAAGTGCGCTGGGTTTTGGGGCCAAGGGCAAAAAACCCGGGGGGGGGGGGGGGGGGAGCGAGGGGGCGGAGCCCCCTCGCTCAGAACCCGACGCCGAAGCGCAGGCCCAGCGTGTTGTACCCCTGGTTTCGATGCGCCAGCCCGCCATTGGACATGTGGTCCAGGTAGAGCGCGACCGAATAGCGCGGCGTGATCTGGTAGCCGATCTCGCCGCCCACCCGGAACAGCGTGTTGCTGCCGAGCGCTTTGCGGTCCGGCACGCGGCTGAAGCGCAGCCCGTCGTTCACCGAGCCGCCGCCGAAGAGGTCGAATCGGATGGCGTCGCCCGGCCGGAAGACGTCATAGGCGAGGGCGGTGGTGAAGGTCAGGCCGGCATAGGCGGCGCTGGTGTCGCCGGAGGTGTTGAGCAGGAAGCCCATATGGGGCCGGGGCTGGAGCAGCCACCGGATCCGCGGCGAGACCCCCTGGACCCAGGCCTGGGGAACGGGCGTGGTGAAGAGCAGCTCGCCGTTCAGGTCCGCCCCGCTCTCCTTGCCGCCGAGGAAGCCCGGGTCGTGCGCCATGGCGCCGAAGCGCAGCTCGCTCAGCCAGCCCCCGGGGATGTCGCCGGCATGGAGCCGGGGCATGCGGTCCTGGGCCCGCGCGCCGGGAGGGGCGAGGGTCAGGGCAGCGAGGAGGAGAAGGAAAAGGGACCAGCCGAAGCGGGCCTTTGGGAAGCCGCGATACAGAAGAGCCACCATGAACCTCGCAATCTGGCGATTGAGACCGATCGGTCACAATTTGACACGTAACTCGATTCTGCCAAGGAGTTAGCGAGGGAAAGATACAGTGAATCACGTATTGACCTTGAACGTTTGCGTCGTTCGGCGGTCTCAGAAGGCCAGGGCGACCTCGATCAGCCGTTCCAGCACCTCCGGTTCCTGGGCGCCGGCGATGGCGTGCTCGCCCTCCACCAGGAAGCAGGGCACCCCGTTGATGCCGAGGCGGTGGGCGCGGAGGTTCTCCAGGTGCACCCACTCCATCTCGCCGGGGCCGGCAAGGAAGCGCAGGGCCGCGGCGGCGTCGAAGCCCTGTTCGCCGGCCAGCAGGGCGAGGGCGGCGTGGCTCCCGATGTCCAGCCCCTCGCAGAAATAGGCCGAAAAGATTCGTTCCACGAGCAGATCCACATTGTCCTGCCGGGAGGCCCAGCGCAGCAGCCGGTGCGCGTCGAGGCTGGCGGGGATGCGGCGGACCATGTCGAAGCGGAAATGGATCCCCTCGGCCCGGCCGAGGTCGGTGATGGTGCCGTGCAGCCGCCGCGCCCGGTCCTCGCCGCCGAATTTCCGGGTGAGCCAGTCCTGCCTCGGGATGCCACCGGGGGCGATCTCGGGATTCAGCAGGAAGGGCCGCCACTGGATGTCGGGCTGGATGTCGTGCCGACCCGCCAGCACGCGCATCAGCCGCCGGATGCCGAGGTAGCACCAGGGGCAGACGAGGTCGAAGACGACCTCGATGGACAGCCTGGGCCGGGGTGGTGCGAGGACGTTCACAACCGCATTGTAGCGCGAACCGGTTCCGGGCAAAGGTCTGATCATGGAATCCAAGGAACAGCTGGCGCGGCTGGTCGCCCTCGTCGCAGCGGCCGCGCTGGCGGCCGGCTGCTTCCTCGTGCTGAAGCCCTTCATCTCCTCGCTGCTCTGGGCCGTGATCCTGGTCTTCTGCACCTGGCCCGCCTACCGCATGCTGACCGACCGTCTGAAGCTCGGTCCCAACACGGCCGCGGTTGTCATGGTGGTGGTGGAGTTCCTGGTGATCGGCCTGCCGCTGGTCTTCGCCACGCCGGTGCGGCGCGAGGACGTGGACGGCATCCGCGAGTGGATCGAGCGCATCTTCACCGAGGGCCTGCCGGACCTCTCGGGCGTCTTCCTCGCGATCCCCTTCGTCGGCGGGTTCCTGAACGAGTGGTGGCAGGCCCTGGCCGGCGACACCTCGCGGCTGGTGTCGGTGTTCCGGCCCTATGCGGGGACGATCGCCCAGACCGCGCTGAGCGTGCTGCTGGCGCTGCTCTCGGGCATCGCGGAGATGCTGATCGCCATCCTGCTCGCCTTCTTCTTCTACCGGGACGGCGCCGTGATCGCGAAGAACGCCTATGCGCTTCTGGAGCAGGTGGCGGGCAAGCGCGCCGCGCCGCTCTGGGAACTGACGGGCAACGTGACGCGGGGCGTGGTCTATGGGCTGCTGGGCACGGCGGTGGTCCAGGGCTTCATGACCTTCATCGGCCTCTGGATCTCCGGCGTGCCGCAGCCGGTGCTGCTGGGCGTGATCGCGGGCGTGATCTCCATCCTGCCCGTCGGTGCACCGCTGGTCTGGCTGCCCTCGGCGATCTGGCTGATGGCCTCGGGCAGCATCGGCTGGGGCATCTTCATGCTGCTCTACGGCGCGCTCGGCATCTCGTCCGTCGACAATTTCATCCGGCCCTGGCTGATCGCCCGCGGCGCCGACCTGCCGTTGCTGCTGACCATCCTGGGCGCGCTGGGCGGCGTCTTCGCCTTCGGCTTCCTGGGGCTGTTCCTGGGCCCGGTGCTGCTCGCGATCGGCTACTCGCTCATCAAGGAATGGGCGACGGGCAAGCGCGAGGAGGCTTCCACCGAGCCCCCGCAGACCGTATAGCGGAAGTTTGCCGGGCAACGTCCCGGGTCGGGAGACAGCATAAGATGCGAGTGCTGAGGGTCGCGGCGCAAGGCCGCGGCGCTGTCGGGATATGTGTGGCGGCGGGCCAGGCGCGCGACCTGCGCGGGGTCGGTTGCTCCACCCATGTCAGATGGGCGGCGATGAATTGAAGACAACACCCAGCCGGACGTCTGCCTGATGTTCTCCTTCATCGTCTCGCGAATCCTCCAGGCCCTGCCGGTGATGTTCGTGGTCTCGCTCATCTCCTTCGCCATGTTCGCCTATGTGGGCGACCCCGTGTCGATCATGCTGGGGCAGGACTTCACCGAAGCGCAGCGCGCGGCCCTGGTGCACGACCTCGGGCTGGACGAGCCCTTCTTCATCCAGTTCGCGAAATTCATCGGCAATGCCCTGCAGGGCGAGTTCGGCCTCTCCTACCGCCTCTCGCGCCCCGTGGCGGAGCTGATCGCCGAGCGCGCGCCGGCCACGCTGGAGCTGGCCGTCTGCGCGGCCCTCATCTCGCTCTGCGTGGGCGTGCCGATGGGGATCTACACCGGCCTCTTCCGGCATTCCTGGCTGAGCCGCTTCCTGCTGACCTTCAGCCTGATCGGCGTCTCGCTGCCGACCTTTCTCATCGGCATCCTGCTGATCCTTGTCTTCAGCGTCTGGCTCGGCTGGCTGCCGAGCTTCGGGCGCGGCGACGTGGTCCGGATCGGCTGGTGGAGCTCGGGCTTCCTCACGATCTCCGGCCTCAAGGCGATGATCCTGCCGGCGATCACGCTGGGGCTGCTGCAGCTGACCCTCATCATGCGCCTGGTGCGCAGCGAGATGATGGAGGTGCTGCGCACCGACTACATCAAGTTCGCCCGCGCCCGCGGGCTGCCCAACCGGGCCATCTATTTCGGCCATGCGCTGAAGAACACGCTGGTGCCGGTGATCACCATCGCCGGCCTGCAGCTCGGCTCCATCATCGCCTTCGCCATCGTGACGGAGACGGTGTTCCAGTGGCCGGGGATGGGGCTGCTCTTCATCCAGAGCGTGGGCGCGGCCGACATCCCCGTCATGGCGGCCTATCTCATGATGATCGCGGTGGTCTTCGTCACCATCAACCTGATCGTGGACCTGCTCTATTACGCGGTGGACCCCAGGCTGCGCGTGGGCCGGGGGAGGGGCCATTGATGAAGGCCTTCTTCGACTCGGACATCTGGTGGAGCTTTCGGAGCTCGCCGGTCACGGTGATCTCGGCGATCGTGGCGCTCATCTGCATCGTCGGCGCTGTGTTCTCGCCGCTGATCGCGCCGCACAACCCCTTCGATCTTGCCTCGCTCCAGCTCATGGACGCCTTCAAGCCGCCGTCCTGGGACGCCGAAGGCGATGCGATGTACCCGCTGGGCACGGACGACCAGGGGCGGGACATGCTCTCGGCCATCATGTTCGGCGCGCGCGTCTCGCTGATGGTGGGCTTCTGCGCGGTGATCTTCTCGACGGTCGTGGGCGTCACGATCGGGCTCGTGGCGGGCTACATGGGCGGCAAGATCGACTCGCTGCTGATGCGCATCGCTGACATCCAGCTCACCTTCCCCTCGATCCTGGTGGCGCTGCTGGTGGATGGCGTGGTCCGCGCCGCCGTGCCGCGCGAGGTGCACGACCAGATCGCGCTCTTCGTGGTGATCTTCGCGATCGGCATCTCCAACTGGCCGCAATTCGCCCGGACCGTGCGTGGCTCCACCCTGGTGGAGCGCAACAAGGAATACGTGCAGGCGGCCCGCGTGATCGGGCTCTCGCCGCTGCGGATCATGCGCAGCCACGTACTGCCCAACGTGATGTCGCCGGTGCTGGTGATCGCGACGCTGAACCTCAGCTTCGCGATCCTCTCGGAGGCGACGCTCTCCTTCCTCGGCGTGGGCGTGCCGCCGACGCAGCCCTCGCTGGGCACGCTCATCCGCATCGGCAACGACTTCCTGTTCAGCGGCGAGTGGTGGATCGCGATCTTTCCGGGCATTGCGCTGATCGTGATGGTGCTCTCCGTCAACCTGCTGGGCGACTGGTTGCGCGACGCCCTCAATCCGAAGCTGCGCTGATGTCCCTGCTGCAAGTGAAGAACCTCCGGGTCGAGTTTCCGACCCGACGCGGCACGCTAGTGGCGCTGGACGACGTCTCCTTCGAGATCGCGCCGGGCGAGGTGCTCGGCGTCGTCGGCGAGAGCGGCGCGGGAAAATCCATGACGGGCGCGGCCATCATCGGCCTGCTGGAGCCGCCGGGGCGCATCGCGTCGGGGGAAATCCTCCTGGAGGGCCGCCGCATCGACAATCTGCCTTATGAAAAAATGCGCCGCATCCGCGGCCGCGAGATCGGCGCCATCTTCCAGGACCCGCTGACCACGCTGAACCCGCTCTACACCATCGGCCGGCAGCTGGTGGAGACGATCACCACGCATCTGCCCGTCGGCCCCGGCGAGGCGCGCGAGAAGGCGATCGGCTGGCTGGAGCTGGTCGGCATCCCGGCCGCGCGCGAGCGCATCGACTCCTACCCGCACGAATTCTCGGGCGGCATGCGGCAGCGCGTGGTGATCGCGCTGGCCCTCTGCGCCGAGCCGAAGCTGATCGTCGCCGATGAGCCCACCACGGCGCTCGACGTCTCCATCCAGGCGCAGGTCATCGCCATGCTGAAGACGCTGGCCCGCGAGAAGGGCACGGCGATGATGCTCGTGACCCACGACATGGGCGTCATCGCCGAGACGGCCGACCGCGTCGCCGTCATGTATGCCGGCCGCATCAGCGAGATCGGCCCGGTACGCGAGCTCGTCCGCCACGCGCGGCATCCCTATTCGAAGGGCCTCATGGGCTCCATCCCGCCGCTCGACCGGCGTGTGGAGCGCCTCCAGCAGATCGACGGCTCCATGCCGCGGCTCTCCGCGATCCCGCGGGGCTGCGCCTATAACCCCCGCTGCCCGCAGGTCTTCGACCGCTGCCGCGTGGACCGGCCCGAGCTGATGGACGCCGGCACCACCCGCGCCGCCTGCTGGCTCTACGCGGAGGCCGCGCCATGAGCGCGGCGGTCTCCGGCGTGAAGCCCGGCACCACGCCGATGCTCTCGGCGCAGAATGTCGCGCGGCACTTCGACGTCTCGAAGCCCATCCTGCAGCGCCTCATCGCGCGCGAGGGCCGCCGCACGCTACGCGCGGTGGACGGCATCTCCTTCGACATCCCCAAGGGCACGACGCTGAGCCTGGTGGGCGAGAGCGGCTGCGGGAAATCCACCGTCGCGCGCCTCGTGGTCGGCCTCTACGGCGCGAGCTTCGGCCGGGTGCTCTTCGACGGGCAGGATCTCTCCCTGGCGCGCGCGGATTCCACGCAGCGCAGCCGCATGCAGATGATCTTCCAGGATCCCTATGCCTCGCTGAATCCGCGCTGGCGCGTGGTGGACATCGTGGCCGAGCCGATCCGCGCCTTCCGCCTGCTGTCGGACAAGAAGGCCATCCTGGCCCGCGTCGGCGAGTTGCTGACGCAGGTGGGCCTCTCACCATTGGACGGCCAGAAGTATCCGCACGAGTTCTCGGGCGGGCAGCGCCAGCGCATCTCCATCGCGCGCGCGCTGAGCTCCAACCCGGAATTCCTGGTCTGCGACGAGCCGACCTCGGCGCTGGACGTCTCGGTGCAGGCGCAGATCCTGAACCTGATGAAGGAGCTGCAGACGCGGCTCGGGCTGACCTACCTTTTCATCAGCCACAACCTCGCCGTGGTGCGGCAGGTGAGCGACCGCATCGGCGTGATGTACCTGGGCAAGCTGGTGGAGCTCTCGCCGGCCGAATCCCTCTTCGAGCGGCCGCGCCACCCCTACACGCGCGCCCTCATGGAGGCGATCCCGGACCTGGAGATGACCGGCCGGCAGCGCATCCCCGTGGGCGGCGAGGTGCCGAGCCCGATCTCGCCGCCGCCCGGCTGCACCTTCCACCCTCGCTGCCCGCTCGCCAACGAGCGTTGCCGCACGGAGGTGCCGGTCATGAAGCCGGCGAACGACGCGATGGTCGCCTGCCACGCCGTGGAGGAAGGGCGGGACTGACGTCTTGAGGGAGGCTTTGCCCCCCCCCCCCTCAAACTCCCCCACCAAAGGCCGAAGGGCCTTTGGAAACCAACACCTTGGGCCGGGCGGCCGCGAAGCCCTCTCGCAGCGTCAGGTGATCGGCGTCTATGCTGCCTCCAACCAAAGGAGGAAACCATGAACCGTCGCGACTTCGCGCGTGCCCTCGCCGCCGCGCCCCTGCTGCCCTCGCTCGCGAGCGCACAGGCCAGCTGGAACCCCGACCGCCCGATCCGCTTCGTCGTCGGCTTCGCGCCGGGCGGCAGCACCGACAGCTCGGGCCGCGTCGTGGCGGACGGCATTTCCGGCCTGCTCGGCCAGCCCGTGGTCGTCGAGAACCGGGTGGGAGCCTCCGGCAATATCGGCTCGGAATTCGTCGCCCGCAGCGCACCCGACGGCTACACTTATGTCGTCGCCTCCGTGGGCACGCATGCGACGAACCAGTTCCTGTTCCGCAACATGGGCTTCCACGTCGTGCGCGACTTCACGCCGGTCTCGCTGGTCGTGGTGGCGGGCGCGCTGCTCGCGGTGCATCCCTCCGTGCCCGTGCGCAACCTCGCCGAGTTCATCGCCCATGCGAAGGCCAATCCCGGCAAGCTCAACATGGGCACGTCAGGTCCCGGCAGCACACAGCACTTCGCCGGCGCGCTCTTCGAGCAGAAGGCGGGCGTGCAGTTCACCCACATCCCCTACCGCGGTGGCGCGCCGGCCATGCAGGACCTGATCGCGGGCCGGCTGGACGTGCTCTTCGCGCCGCTGGCGGAATCGCTGAGCTTCGCGCGCGCCGAGCAGATCCGCCCGCTCGCCACCACGCGGCCCGAGCGCATGCCGAGCCTGCCGGACATCCCCGCCATCGCCGAGAACCTGCCCGGCTACAACTTCAGCAGCTGGATCGGCATCTTCGGGCCGGCCGGCCTGCCGCAGCCCGTGGTTCAGCGCATGTCCAGGGCGATCGCCGAGGCCGTGCGCACGCCGCGCACGCGCGAGCGGCTGGAGGGGCTCGGCTACATCCCCGTGGGCGGCGACGCAGCCGTCATGGCCGAGATGCAGCGCCAGGACGTGATCCAGATGGAGGAGCTGGTGCGCCTTACCGGCGCGACCGGCGATTCATGACCGCTTGATGCCCCAGAAGATGGCGAAGCCCTTCACCTGGTCGCGCAGCCCGCGCATGGCGCTGACCGAGCGGTAGCCGCCGAGCGGGATGTAGGGCAGCTCGTCCATGCCGATCACCTGCATCTCGCGGGCGATGCGCTTCTGCGTGTCCAGGTCGCGCGCCTCGAAGAAGCTGTCCCGCAGCGTCTCCAGCCGCTCGCTCACGGGCCAGCCGGCATAGCCGTTGAACCCGTTGCCGCGCAGCACGCTCTGCGTGGCCGGCGAGGTGAAGTCGTAGGAGGAGAAGGCCAGGCAGGTGACCGACCAGCCGCCCTGCTCCAGCGGGTTGCGGTTGGTCATCACGGTGCGGACGATGCCGCCCCAGTCGGTCAGCCGCAGGTCCAGGTTGAGGTCGAGGCGGCGGAAGAGATCAGCCGCCACCTGCGTCTCCGCCGCCGGCGCCAGGATGTCGGTCGGCCCGACGAGGCGAACGGGCTGGCCGTTGTAGCCGGCCTCGCGCAGCAGGCGCTTGGCGAGGTTGAGGTCGCGCGGGCCCTTCAGCGGCTCCAGCGCCACGTCGGTCGCGAGCGGCGAGCCGGGCGTGAAGAAGCCCACATCCGTCGCGTAGCGGGCGGGATCGGTGCCGATGACCGCCTGCATGAAGCTTTCCTGGTCGATGGCCGGCAGCAGGGCCTGCCGCATCTTCTTGTCGGCGAAGGGCGAGGTGTGATGGTTGAAGCGCATCGCCGTCATGAAGGGCTTGTCGTCGATCGCCGAGATCGCGATGCGCCGGTCGCGCTGGAGGAGCTGCTGCAGCTCCGCCGGCACCTGCTCGAACCAGTCGATCTCGCCGGCCTGCAGCGCCGCGGCGGCGGTGGCGAAGTCCATGGTGATCCATTCGACGCGGTCGAAATGCGCCTCCTTGATGCTGGCCGTGAACCCGCGCGGCGGGCCGGGCCGGGGCACGTAGCCTTCGAAGCGCGCATAGGCCGCGCCCGCGCCCGAGCGGTACTGGTCGGGCAGGAAGCGATAGGGGCCGGAGCCCACGACCTCGCTGAAGGGCCGGAAGGGATCGGTCTGCGCGATGCGCTCCGGCATGATGTAGCAGGAGGTGGCGCTGGCGACGCCGAGGGCCGTGATCAGGAAGGGGAAGGGCCGCTTCAGCCGGATCGCGAGGCGCATGTCGTCCGGCGCCGAGATCTCCGCGATGATCTCGCGCATCTTGTCGCCGAAGGCGGGCTGGCGCGCCATGTAGCGGCGGATGCTCTGCGCGGCGTCGCGCGCCAGCACCTTCTGGCCATCGTGGAAGACGAGGCCCTCGCGCAGCGTGATGGTGCAGCGCAGCCCGTCCTCGTCCCAGACATGGCCGGCGGCCATCTGCGGCTGCGGCTGCAGGTTCTCGTCCAGCCCGTAGAGCGTGTC
This sequence comes from Roseococcus sp. GW821-FHT12F05, assembly GCF_058806835.1. Taxonomy (NCBI): domain Bacteria; kingdom Pseudomonadati; phylum Pseudomonadota; class Alphaproteobacteria; order Acetobacterales; family Roseomonadaceae; genus Roseococcus; species Roseococcus sp. GW821-FHT12F05. Next base: position 44,977 of record NZ_JBXAQB010000002.1, on the reverse strand, counting down.
GTAGACCATGTAGGCGTGGTTGCGGGTCGGATTGGAACTGGCGGCGATGGGATCGAGCGCGCTGAGGTCCGCCTGCGGCACGAATTTGAGCACGCGGCTGCGCGCCGGCTGGGCAGTGACGGGCAGGGGCAGGGCCGCGGCGGCCGCACCGGCCAGGAGGTGGCGACGACGCATGAGACGGCCCTTTCCAAAAGCTTCGCCGCAATCACAACAGCCGCGCCGTGCATCGGCAAGGTGCCGAATTCGTTTTGGTGCGGAAATTGCTAGCCTGGCGGACAGTCCATATCATGACTTGGAGTCGCCCGATGAGTCCGACCGCCGCCCCCGAACCCCGCATGCCCCGCATGATCAACGGCAGCATGCCGGTGATCGACGTCTCGGGCTTCCTCGCGGGGAAGACGGACGCGCTGGAGCGGGTGGCGGGCGAGATGCGCTACGCCTGCGAGCAGGTCGGTTTCTACTTCCTGGCCGGCCACAGCATCCCGAAGGATCTGATCGAGCGCACCTTCGCCGCGGCGAAGCGCTTCCACGACCAGCCGCTCGAGGACAAGCTGACGATCAAGGTGAACCAGGAGACCGTTGGCTACCTGCCGATGAAGGGCAGCACCACGCGCACCAGCAAGGTCAACCTCAACACCAAGCCCAACCTCAACGAGGCCTTCTTCGTGAAGCGGGAATCGCCGGAGGAGGCCGCGAAGGTCGGCCGCGAGGGCCTGTCGCGCAACCAGTGGCCGGAGGGTCTGCCCGGCTTCCGCGAGGACGTGCTGGCCTATGTGACGGCGATGGAGGCGCTGGGGCGCAGCCTCACGCCCATCTATGCCCGCGCGCTCGGTCTTTCCGCCGGCTGGTTCGACGCGGCCTTCGCGCAGCCGGGCCTGACGCTGCGGCTCTCGCACTACCCGCACACGCCGGCGCTGGAGGAGAACGAGTTCGGCCTCGCCCCTCATACCGACGGCAATTTCGCGACCTTCCTGCCACCCAATCCCGTCGGCGGCCTCTCCATCCGGCTGAAGGACGGCACCTGGTTCGAGGTGCCCTACATGGAGGGCGCCTTCGTGGTGAACACCGGCGACATCCTGGCGCATTGGTCGAACGACGTCTTCGTCTCGACGCCGCACCGCGCCATCAACCGCTCGGGCGAGGAGCGCTACGCGATCCCCTTCTTCCTGAACGCCAACCCGGACACGGTGGTCGAGTGCCTGCCGACCTGCCAGACCCCCGGCAACCCGCCGAAGTACGAGACCATGACGGTGAAGGCCTATTCGGACTGGTTCCAGCGGACGAACTACGCGCACCTGCAGAAGAGCCAGGCCGCCTGAGGCTGGATGCGAGAGGGGCTCTGCCCCTCTCGCGCTCTCCCCGCCAGGGCTTTTGGCCCTGGACCCTTTAACTGATGAGGGTGCAGGGAACGTGTTCCCTGCTGGGGGAGTTTGAGGGGGCAAAGCCCCCTCAATTCTACCGCCGGTTGATGCAGGCCCCCGGGTCCTGTGCCGCCATCCCCGTCTTGAACGACTGCACGCGCTGCGCGCTGCTGCCGTGGGTGAAGCTTTCCGGCACCACCTGTCCGCGGCTGCGCTGCTGCAAGCGGTCGTCACCCACGGCCGCCGCCGCGCCCATGCCCTCCTCGATGTCGCCCTGCTCCAGGATGTTGCGCATCTCGTTCGCCCGCCGGGCCCAGTAGCCGGCGAGGCAATCCGCCATCAGCTCCGTGCGCACCGAGATGGCGTTGGCGTCCCGCTGGCCCGCCTGCTGCTGCATCTGCTGGTTGCGCGCGAGGATGCCGAGCAGATTCTGCACGTGGTGCCCCACCTCGTGCGCGACGACATAGGCCTGCGCGAAGTCGCCGGGCGCGCCGAGCCGCTGCGACATTTCGCGGAAGAAGGAGAGGTCGAGGTACACGCGCTGGTCGTTCGGGCAATAGAACGGCCCCATGGCCGACTGCGCCGCGCCGCAGCCCGACTGCACCGCGCCCGAGAAGAGCACGAGCCGCGGCGCCGCATATTGCCGGCCGGAGCGGGCGAACTCGGCGGTCCAGACATCCTCGGTGCTGGCCAGCACGCGGCTGACGAAGCGCGCCGCGGCGTCCTCCTGCGGCGGCGCGGGGCCGCGCGCCTGCTGCTGCTGATAGCCGGGCGAGGGCGCGCCGCCGCCCTCCAGCCCGCCGAGAATCACGCTCGGATCGACGCCGAAGAGCAGCGAGATGACGATGACCGCCACCAGCCCCAGCCCGCCGATCCCACCGGCGCCGCCGATGGAGATGCCGCGTCCGCCGCCGCCTCCGAAACCCCCGCCGCGGCGGTCCTCGACGTTCGCGCTCTCGCGCTCGTTGTCCATCCGCACGGTGCAGGCCCTCCGCGCGTCAGGCGCGTTCGAGAATGCTCACATAGTTGGCGACGGCGGCCCCGCCCATGTTGAACACCCCGGCCCGGTCGGCCTTGGGGAGCTGCATGTCGCCCGCCTCGCCGGTGAGCTGCATGGCGGCGAGGGCGTGCATGGAAACGCCGGTCGCCCCGATTGGATGCCCCTTGGACTTCAATCCGCCGGACCGGTTGATCGGCAGGCGGCCGTCGCGGGCGGTCCAGCCCTCCAGGGCCGCGCGGCTGCCCTGGCCCTCGGGGGTGAGTCCCATCGCCTCGTATTCGATGAGCTCGGCGATGGTGAAGCAGTCATGGACCTCGGCGAAGGAGAGGTCGGAGAGGCTGAGGCCGGCTGTGTCGAGCGCCCGCGCCCAGGCCTCGCGCGCGCCCTCGAAGCGGATGATGTCGCGGCGGGCAATCGGCAGGAAGTCGTTCACCTGCGCCGTCGCACGGAAGCGCACGGCGCGGCGGGCGTTGGACGCCACGTCGCCCTCGGCGATCACGAGGGCGGCCGCGCCGTCCGAGACCAGGCTGCAATCGGTGCGCTTCAGCGGCCGCGCGACATAGGGGTTCTTCTCGCTCTCGTTGCGGCAGAACTCGTAGCCGAGGTCCTTGCGCATCTGGGCGTAGGGGTTGTCCACGCCGTTCCGGTGGTTCTTGGCGGCGATGGCGGCCAGTGCGTCGGAGGCGTCGCCGTGCCGCTGGAAATAGGCCTCGGCGATGCGGCCGAAGACGCCGGCGAAGCCCGCCTCGATGCCGGATTCGGTCTTGAGGTGCGAGGCGGAGAGCAGGATCTCGCCCACCCGGGGGCCGGGGGTGGAGGTCATCTTCTCCACGCCCACCACCAGCGTCACCTTGCCGCGCTTCGCGCCCAGAAAGTCGAGCGCGCCATGGATGGCGGCACTGCCGGTGGCGCAGGCGTTCTCGAGGCGGGTGGCGGGCTTGAAGCGCAGCTCCGGCACGGCCTGGAAGACCAGGGACGACGGAAAATCCTGCTGCTGGAAGCCGGCATTGAAGGTGCCGAGGAAGACGGCGTCGACCTCGTGGGGCTCCAGCCCGGCATCGGCGATGGCCTCGCGCGCGACGAGGCCGATCAGCGCCTCGGCGTCGGGTGCCTCCTCCAGCTTGCCGAAGCGGCTATGGGCCCAGCCGATGATGGCGGCGTCGTGCTGTGCGGACATGTTTCGGGCTCCTCCGTTCCGGACGAGGATACGCCGGAACCTGCCGTCGCACGAATCCAGAGAAGGCGCGCCCTTTCCGCTGACGGGCAGGGCGCGGCAAGGCCGGGCCTTCGGCCTTCAGCCCTGGAGCGCGCCAGCCAGGGCCTGATCGAGATCGGCGATCAGGTCGTCGACATGCTCCAGGCCGGCGGACAGGCGGACGAGGCCGTCCGAGATGCCCAGCCTGCGCCGCTGTTCCGCCGGAAGGGAGGCATGGGTCATGATCGCGGGGTGCTCGAGCAGGCTGTCCGCGCCGCCCAGGCTCTCGGCCAGGATGAACAGCTCCACGCGCTCCAGGAAGCGCCGCGTCCCCGCGAGGTCGGCGGCAAGCTCGGCGGTGATCATGCCGCCGAACCCGTGCATCTGCCGCCGTGCCAGCGCGTGCTGCGGGTGGTCCGGCAGGCCCGGATAATGGACGCGCCGCACCGCAGGGTGGCGCTGCAGCCAATCGGCGATGCGCTGCGCATTGGCGCAGTGGCGCTCCATGCGCAGCGGCAGCGTCTTGATGCCGCGCAGGACGAGGAAGCTGTCGAAAGGCGAGGCGATGGCGCCGACCGCGTTTTGCAGGAAGGCGAGGCGGTCCGCCAGCTCCGGGTTCTCGCCCACCACCGCCACCCCGCCGATCACGTCCGAATGGCCGTTCAGGTACTTGGTGGTGGAGTGGACGACGACGTCGAAGCCATGCGCCAGCGGACGCTGCGCCCAGGGGGTGGCGAAGGTGTTGTCGGCCGCCGTGAGCACGCCGCGGCGCCGGCCGATCCCGGCGATGGCCTCGAGGTCCACGAGCTTGAGCAGGGGATTGGTCGGGGTCTCGACCCAGATCATCCGCGTCTCCGGACGGATGGCCGCCTCGACCGCCGCGGGATCGGACATGTCGACCAGCGTCGCCGTGAGCCCGGCCGAGCGGCCTCGCACGCGTTCGATCAGCCGGACCGTGCCGCCATAGAGGTCATCGGTGGCGACCACATGCGCGCCCTGGTCCAGGCATTCCAGCACCGTGCCGATGGCGGCGAGGCCGGAGGCGAAGGCGAAGCCGCGGGTGCCTTCTTCCAGATCGGCGATGCAGCGCTCGAGCGCGTCGCGGGTCGGGTTGCGGGTGCGGGCATAGGCATAGCCCTTGTCCACCCCGGGGCTTTCCTGCGCATAGGTCGAGGTCGCGTAGATCGGAACCGTCACCGCGCCCGTGGTCGGATCCGGCGGCTGGCCGGCGTGAATGGCACGGGTCTCGAAGGCCTGCCGGTTGTTGCGCATCGCCGCTCCTGCTTCTTGGCCGTGCCCGGTGGGGTCCTGAGCGGGCCCGCGGAGGATCGCGTGACGGCCTGCCCCCTGTCCAGGGTGGCCAGGTTTCACCGAGGGGCGCAGCAGCCCCGGTCGCGGCACGGGCCGCGAACGGCCCTTTCCGACGGGGCTCGGACCGCTACGCCGCGGCGGCGCGGGCGTAGCGGCCCGGGGGCTGCCCGACATGGCGGCTGAAGGCCGTGCTGAAGGTGCTCGCCGAGCCGTAGCCGACCCGTTCGGCGACCTCGGCGATCCCCATCTCCTCGTGGCGCAGCAGGTCCTTCGCCAGCGCCATGCGCCAGGCCAGCAGGTATTCCATCGGCGGCAGGCCCACATGGCGCGTGAACCGGTCGAAGAACCCCGATCGGGACAGCGCGGCCTTCCTCGCGAGCTGGGCCACGGTCCAGGGGTGCGCGGGATCGCCATGCATCTGCCGGATCGCTTCCGCCAGCCGCGCATCGCCCAGCCCGCGCAGCAGGCCCGGCGGCGCGTCCGGCCGCTGCGTCGACCGCAGCGCCTCGATGAGCAGCACCTCGGCCAGCCGCGCGAGCACCAGGTCCCGGCCGGCCCGCCGCTCGCCCGCTTCGTCGGTGAGGAGCCGCACCAGGACCGAAAGCCGCTCGGCGCCGCGCACATGCACCTGCCCGGGCAGAAGCGACATCAGCAGCCCCGCGTCGTCGGATTCGAAGATGACGTAGCCGCCGAGCAGGCGCACGTCGGCGGGGCCGTCGGGCGTGCCGTGGCGAACCTCGTCCTCCGGCGCCGGCGCCGTCCTGGGGTCGATGAATTCCGGCGTGGCTGGCTCGAAGCCCGAGATGGTGAAGGCGGGCGTCGTCGGCAGCAGCACGAAGTCCCCCGCCTCGAGCGTGAGGGCCTCTTCGCCGTCGACGGCAAGACGGCAGCTCCCCTCGACGACGGCGCAGAAGCTGGGCTGGCCGAAGCTGCCATAGCGGACGCCCCAGCGCCCGGCGCCGCTGATGCCCTTGGTGAAGACGGTGCGCGGCCGCAGCAGGGCGATGATTTCAGAGAGCGGATCGATCACGATTGGACTTATAGCAACAAGAAACGGATTTTCAGTTGCAGATCGTCCGATCCATGGCCGGTACAAGGCGCTCTCCGAACCCATCAGGAGATCGCCATGAAAACCGTGCTCATCACGGGCTGCTCGTCCGGCTACGGTCTTGAGACCGCGCGCCGTTTCCATTCGCAGGGCTGGAGCGTGATCGCCACCATGCGCCGGCCGCGCGACGAAATCCTGCCGCGGTCGGAGCGCCTGCGCGTGCTGCCGCTCGACGTGACGAGTCGGGAGAGCATCTCGGCGGCGATCGAGGCGAGCGGACCCGTCGACGTCCTCGTCAACAATGCCGGGATCGGCCTGTTCGGCGCCCTCGAAGCCACGCCGATGGCGAAGGTCCGCGAGGTGTTCGAGACCAACACCTTCGGCGTGATGGCCATGACGCAGGCCGTGCTGCCGGGGTTCCGCGCCCGCCGGTCCGGGGTGGTGGTGAATGTGACGTCGAGCGCGGTGCTGGCGCCGTTCCCCCTGGTGTCGGTCTACACCGCGAGCAAGATGGCCATCGAGGGCTTCACCGGCTCGCTGGCCCACGAGCTCCAGGGCTTCGGCGTGCGGGTCAGGCTGGTCGAGCCCGGCTATGGGCCGACCACGCGCTTCACGCAGAACACGGATCTCCGCATCGAGGAGCTGATTCCCGAACCGTACATGCCCTTCGCGGCGCCGATTCTCGCGGGTTTCGCGCAGCCCCCCGCGATGGTGACGACGGAGGCGGATGTGGCGGAGGCGGTGTGGCGCGCCGCAACGGACGAGACCGGCCGGCTCCGCTATCCGGCGGGGTCCGACGCGGTGGCGCTGGCCGGGTCGGCATGAGCGACCTCGGCGTCTTCCGGAGGCCGTAAGGCGGAAGGGCCGGCTCCGGCGCTCAGTCCGGGATCAGCAGGCTCACCGCGGCCTGGGCGGCGATGCCCTCGCCGCGGCCGGTGAAGCCGAGGCGCTCGGTGGTGGTGGCCTTCACCCCGATGCGCTTCTCCTCGACGCCCATCAGCTCCGCCAGCCGCGCGATCATGGCCGGGGCATGAGGGCCGATCTTCGGCCGCTCGCAGATGATCGTGACGTCGGCGTTCACCAGCATGCCGCCCCGCGCGGCGATGCGGCCGGCGGCGTGGATGAGGAACTGCGCGCTGTCGGCGTCCTTCCACTTCATCTGCGACGGGGGGAAATGGCGGCCGATGTCGCCCTCGGCCAGCGCGCCGTAGATGGCGTCGCACAGCGCGTGGATGCCGACATCCGCGTCCGAATGCCCGTCCAGGCCGAGCTCGTGCGGCACGGTGACGCCGCAGAGGATCAGGGGCCGGTCGGGCACCAGCCGGTGCACGTCGAAGCCGGTGCCCATGCGGGGCATCAGGCGGGGGAGGAGGGAGGCTTCCACGCGGGCGAGGTCCTCTGGGAAGGTGATCTTCACGTTGCTCTCATGGCCGGGGACCAGCGCCACGGTTGCCCCCTGCCATTCGAGGAGCTGGGCATCGTCGGTCGCCTCGGCCGTGGCGGCCTCATGGGCGGCGCGGAGTGGCGCGAACCGGAAGGCCTGCGGCGTCTGGGCGCGGAAGAGGCCGGCGCGGGGCACGGTCTCGCCGATCCGGGATTCCACGCCGCGCTTGAGCGTGTCGGAGACGGGCTGGGCGGGGATGGCGCCCGGGCTGGTCTCCAGCGCGGCCAGCAGCGCCTCGATGGTCCCGGCCGGGATGACCGGGCGGGCGGCGTCATGAACCAGCACCACCTCCGGCGCGTGGCCGGCAAGCGCGGCCAGCCCGGCCCTCACGCTGGCCTGGCGGGTTGCCCCGCCGATCACGGGCGGCAGATGCGGCAGCCCCTCCAGCATCTCCGTGATGCGCCCCTCCTCGCCGGCGGCGCAGACCGGCTGGAGCAGGCGCACATGCCCGCCCGCCAGCAGCGCCTCGGCCGCCACCCGCAGCACCGGGCGGCCCAGGAGACGGGCATATTGCTTGGGTTCGGGCGCGCCGAAGCGCTCGCCGCGCCCGGCCGCCATGAGGAGAGCGGCGATCATTGCGCGACCCGCATAGGCCAGATCGCCCCGGTAGCGGAAGCCGGGTGGTGAAATGCATTCCACCTGCACGCCCGACGTGGACGTGGCGCGACAATTTGCGTATGGCTGCACAAATGATGAGCACCCGTCTCCGCCCGATCGCGCTGTCGCGCGACGTGACGATCGAAACGCCGGTGATCCTGGCCCCCATGTCCGGCGTGACCGACCTCCCGTTCCGGCGGCTGGCGCGGGCCGAGGGGACCGGACTCGTGGTCAGCGAGATGATCGCCTCGGCCGCCATGGTCCGCGAGAACTGGCAGAGCCTCAAGATGGCCGAGACCGATGGTTTCGGCGCGCCCTCCTCGGTGCAGCTGGCCGGCTGCGAGCCCTCGGTCATGGCCGAGGCGGCCCGGCTGGTGGTGGATCGCGGCGCCGCGATCGTGGACATCAACTTCGGCTGCCCCGTGAAGAAGGTGGCCCTCGGCCAGAGCGCCGGCTCGGCGCTGATGCGCGACGAGGTCCGGGCCGCGGCCATCCTGGAGGCCACGGTGAAGGCCGTGAGCGTGCCGGTCACGCTGAAGATGCGGATGGGCTGGGACCACAGCAATCTCAACGCGCCGAAGCTGGCGCGGATCGCGCAGGAATGCGGGATCAAGATGGTCACCATCCACGGCCGCACCCGCCAGCAGCTCTATACGGGCGTGGCGGATTGGGACTTCATCGCCTCGGTGAAGGCGGCGGTGGACATCCCCGTCATCGCCAATGGCGACATCCTGACGGTGGACGATGCGCTGGCCGCGCTGACCCGCTCCGGCGCCGACGGCGTCATGATCGGCCGCGGCTGCTACGGCCGGCCCTGGTTTCCGCGCCAGGTCGCGGCCTTCCTGCGTGACGGCACGCGCTTGCCCGATCCGACCATCGAGGAGCAACTGGCCATCCTCCTGCGCCACTACCGCGCCATGCTGGAGCATCACAGCCCCGGCTACGGCGTGCGCATGGCCCGCAAGCACATCGCCTGGTACTCGCGCGGCCTGCCGGGCAGCGCCGACTACCGCGCGGTCGTGAACCGCGTCGAGACGCCGGAGGAGGCCGAGGCGCTGATGCTGCGCTACTACGGCTCGCTGATCGAGCGCGGCATCGAGGCGGCGCCAGAACCCTTCCGCGAGGCCGCGTGATGGCTGCCGATTCAGCCCTCCGGGCGCTGCGCACCCTTCGGCCATCGGAGAGATCCCGGGCCGCCGATTCAGCCCTCCGGGTGCTGCGCACCCTCCGGCCATCGGAGGCAGTCTGATGGCCACCGGCGTCATCGGCAAGGTCGCCGCCCTCGCACGCCGCCCGCGCGCGATGCCGCCGCCGGAATCGGCGACCATCCTCTCCGCCCTGCCGATGCCGGCCATCGTGCTCGACGGCGAGGACCGCTTCCGCTTCGCCAACCCGGCCGCCGAGATCTTCTTCCAGCATTCGAGCCAGACGCTGCTGAACATGCCGCTGGCCGAGCTCCTGCCGCCCGACAACCGGCTCTTCGCGCTGCTGCACCAGGTCCGCGTGCAGGACAGCCCCGTCGCCGACCACGACCTGACGCTGGAAAGCCCGCGCCTGCACCGCCACGGCGTCTCCGCCTACGGCGCGCCCATGACCGACTTGGCCGGCAGCGTCGTGCTGACCCTGCAGGACGGCTCGACGGCCGCCATGCTCGACCGCCAGCTCCACTTCCTCGGCGCCGCGCGGGGCGCGACCGCCATGGCCGCGATGCTGGCCCATGAGGTGAAGAACCCGCTCTCCGGCATCCGCGGCGCCGCCCAGCTGCTGGAGCAGGGCGCCTCCGAGGGCGACCGCGAGCTCTGCACCCTCATCCAGGAGGAGAGCGACCGCATCCGCAAGCTGGTGGACCGGATGGAGATGTTCTCCGACCGGCCGATCGAGCCGCGCGCCGTGAACATCCATTCCGTGCTCGACCACGTCCGCCGCGTGGCCCAGAGCGGCTTCGCCGCGCACCTGAAGATCAGCGAGGAATACGACCCTTCGCTCCCCGCCGTCTGGGGCGACCGTGATCAACTCGTGCAGATCCTGCTGAACCTCGTGAAGAACGCGGCCGAGGCTGTCTCCACCGGCGGCGCCAGCGGCGGGCCCGGCGAGGTCCAGCTCATCACCGCCTATCACCACGGCGTCCGCATCGCGGTGCCCGGCAGCAACGAGCGCGTCCACCTGCCGCTGCAGGTGATGGTGCGCGACAACGGCGCCGGCATCCCCGAGCCGCTGCGCAGCACGCTCTTCGAGCCCTTCGTGACCACCAAGCGGGGTGGGCAGGGGCTCGGCCTCGCGCTGGTCGCCAAGCTCGTGGCCAACCATGGCGGGCTGATCGAATGCGACAGCCGCCCGGGCCGCACCACCTTCCGACTGTCCCTCCCGGCGCCGCCCCCCGGCGAGCCGGGCCATGAGAGTGATGAATGACCGAATCCCGAACGATCCTGATCGCCGATGACGACCGCGCGATCCGAACCGTCCTGTCCCAGGCCCTGACGCGGGCGGGATACAATGTACGCGCCACCTCCTCCGCCTCCACGCTCTGGCGCTGGGTCGAGGATGGCGAGGGCGATCTGGTGGTGACCGACGTCGTCATGCCCGACGAGAACGGGCTCGACCTGCTGCCCCGCATCAAGCGCGTGCGGCCCGACCTGCGCGTAGTCGTCATGAGCGCGCAGTCCACCTTCACCACGGCCGTGAAGGCCGCCCAGCGAGGCGCCTTCGAGTACCTGCCCAAGCCCTTCGACCTGAAGGAGCTGCTGAGCGTGGTGGAGCGCGCCCTCGCGCAGCCTGCCACCGCCTCGGCCCCCGAGGAGGATTCCGAGGGCGAGCGCCTGCCGCTGATCGGCCGCAGCGCCGCCATGCAGGAGATCTACCGCACCGTCGCCCGCCTCACGACGGCCGACCTCACCGTCATGGTCACGGGCGAGAGCGGCACGGGCAAGGAGCTGATCGCCCGCGCCCTGCACGACTACGGCAAGCGCCGCTCCGGCCCCTTCGTCGCCATCAACATGGCGGCCATCCCGCGCGAGCTGATCGAGAGCGAGCTCTTCGGCCATGAGCGCGGCGCCTTCACCGGCGCGCTGACCCGCGGCGTCGGCCGCTTCGAGCAGGCCGCCGGCGGCACGCTCTTCCTTGACGAGATCGGCGACATGCCGGCCGAGGCGCAGACCCGCCTGCTGCGCGTCCTGCAGGAGGGCGAGTTCACCACGGTCGGCGGCCGCCAGCCGGTGAAGGCCAATGTCCGCATCGTGGCGGCGACCCACCGGGACCTGCGCGCCTCCATCCGTGCGGGGCTGTTCCGCGAGGACCTCTTCTACCGGCTGAACGTCGTGCCGATCCGCCTGCCGCCGCTGCGCGAGCGGACGGAGGACATCCCCCTCCTGGCCCGCCACTTCCTCGATCGCGCGCGTGCCGCGGGCCTGCCCCAGAAATCCCTCAGCCCCGAGGCGCTGGAGCGGCTGAAGCGCCACGCCTGGCCCGGCAACGCCCGCGAGCTGGAGAACCTGATGCGCCGCCTCGCGGCCCTCTACCCGCAGGAGATCATCGGCGAGGAGGCGGTGGCCGCCGAGCTCGCCGAGGCCGAGGCGCCCGCGGACGGCGCGCCGCGCAGCAGCGAGACGCTGGAGCAGGCGGTGGAGCGCCACCTCAAGCTCTTCATGGCCGCCCACAAGGACGGCATGCCCATCCGCGACCTGCACGACCGCGTGATCTCCGAGGTCGAGCGGCCGCTGCTGCGGCTCGCCCTCAGCGCCACGCGCGGCAACCAGATCAAGGCGGCTGCGCTGCTCGGCCTCAACCGCAACACGCTGCGCAAGAAGCTGCGCGACCTGGAGCTTCCGGTCGTGCGCGGGCTCTCATGACCCCCCCTCTCATAAGCCCATGAGCGAGAGCCCGGCCGCCCCCCGCGTCCGCGTGCCCCTGCTGCGGCGGATGGCCGACATGCTGCTGGGCCGCGGCGTCACGCTGGGGCTGGCGGTCGGCGCGCTGCTCATGGGCATCGCGACCTTCGTGCTGCTCTCCGACGGCAGCCCCTTCGGCCCGACCCGGCCGGGGCAGGTCGTCGTCATCTTCCTGGTCAACACGGCGATCGTCCTGCTGCTGTTGGCCTCGCTGCTGGGCCAGCTCGTGCGCGTCTGGGCGGAGCGGCGGCGCGGCTCGGCGGGGTCGCGGCTGCACACGCGGCTGGTGCTGCTCTTCTCGGTCGTGGCCATTGTGCCCTCGATCACGCTGGCGGCCTTCTCGGTCGGCTTCTTCAACCTCGGCATCCAGGCCTGGTTCAGCGACCGCGTGCGCACGGCGCTCGAAGCCTCGCTCGCCGCAAGCCGCGCCTATTTCGAGGAGCACCAGAACAACATCCGCGCAGATGCTCTGGCGATGGCGAACGACCTCAACCGCGCCGTGGTGCTGCTGCCCGACCAGAGCCTCGCCTTCGCCCGCGTGCTCGCCACCCAGGCCAGCGCGCGGGGCCTGACCGAGGCCGTGGTCTTCGAGCCGCTGCTGGGCCGCATCGTGGCGCATGCCGGCATCAGCTCGGGCTTCCAGCTCTCGCCGCCGCCGGACTGGGCGATGGAGCTGGCCACCAACGGCGAGGTCGCGGTCATCGCCGTCGAGGAGGAGAATCGCGTCCGCGCCGTGATCGCCCTCACGCCGACCTCGGGGCTGCAGCTCATGATCGGCCGGCCCGTCGATTCCTCCGTGCTGGAGCACATGCAGCGCACCGAGGCCGCGGTCACCGCCTATCAGGCGATCGACCGCAACCGCGAGGGGCTGCAGATCACCTTCGTGATGATCTTCGCCATCGGCTCGCTGCTGGTGCTGCTGGCCGCGGTGCTGATCGGCCTCGTGCTCGCCAACCAGCTGGCCGGGCCCATCTCGCGGCTGATCACGGCGGCCGAGCGGGTGCGCGGCGGCGACCTCTCCGTCCGCGTGGAGGAGGGCGATGCGGACGACGAGGTCGGCAGCCTCAGCCGCGCCTTCAACCGCATGACCAACCAGCTCGCGGCCCAGCGCAGCGAGCTGATGGAGGCCTATCGCCAGATCGCCGAGCGGCAAAACTTCACCGAGGCCGTGCTGGGCGGCGTCTCGGCCGGCATCGTGGGCCTCGACGCGGAGCTGCGCGTGAACCTGCCGAATCGCAGCGCCAGCCAGCTGCTCGGCATCGACCTGGAGCGCGAGATCGGCCGTTCCATGGCGGAGATCGCGCCGGAATTCGCGCCCCTGCTCGCGAATCCCGGCACGACCCGCACGGCGGAGATCCGGATCGGTCCCCACAACGCGCGGCGCACGCTGCTGGCCCGCCTCTCCCCGGAGATGGAGCAGCAGGGCCACGTGCTCACCTTCGACGACATCTCCGCGCTGCTGACCGCGCAGCGGCAGGCGGCCTGGGCCGATGTCGCGCGGCGAATCGCCCATGAGATCAAGAATCCGCTGACGCCCATCCAGCTCAGCGCGGAACGTCTCAAGCGGCGATACCTGAAGCAGATTCACGACGATCCCGAGACCTTCACCGCCTGCACCGACACCATCGTCCGCCAGGTCGGCGACATCGGCCGCATGGTCGACGAGTTCAGCGCCTTCGCCCGCATGCCGCAGCCGGTCATCCGCACCGAGGAGATGGGCAAGATCGTGCGCGAGGCGTTGATTCTTCAGCAGAATTCCCGCCCGGAGATCGAGTGGATCACCGACCTGCCGGAGCATCCCGTCTATGGGGCCTGCGACCGCCGGCTGATCAACCAGGCGCTCATCAACCTGCTCAACAACGCCGCGGACGCCATTGCCATGCGCGTGCAGCGGGATGAGGATGAAGGCAGGGAGCGGCCGCGCCCCCTCGGTCATATTCGTGTCAGTCTGCAACCCGATGGCGACATGCTCGTCATTGCCGTGGAGGATGATGGAATCGGATTGCCGGAAGGTGTCGAGGTCGATCGTCTCACCGAGCCCTATGTGACGCACAAGGCGAAGGGGACAGGCCTTGGTCTTGCCATCGTGAAGAAGATCATGGAGGACCATCGCGGGCGTATCGTGCTCAGTGACGCGACGGAGGGCCAAGGATTGGGACGCGGTGTGCGCGCCGAGCTGTTCATCCCTGCACGGGAGGCCGAGGTTCTGGAAGGTGAAGTGATGGAGCGCGGCCATGGCGCATGACATCCTGATTGTCGACGACGAGCCGGACATCCGTTCGCTCATCGACGGCATCCTTTCGGACGAGGGCTACGAGACCCGCCAGGCGCATAATTCCGACACCGCCATCGCGCATTTCCGGGCGCGGCGACCGTCGCTGGTGATCCTCGACATCTGGCTGGCCAATTCGCGCCTCGACGGGCTCGGCATCCTGGACGCGATGCATCGCGAGGAGCCGCATGTCCCCTGCGTCATGATCTCGGGCCATGGGACGATCGAGACGGCGGTGCAGGCGATCCAGCAGGGGGCCTACGACTTCATCGAGAAGCCCTTCAAGAGCGATCGGCTGCTGCTCATCGTGGCCCGCGCGCTGGAGGCGGCGAAGCTGCGCCGCGAGGTCAGCGACCTCCGGCTGCGCGCCGGCTCCGAGATGGAGCTGGTCGGCGTCTCGCAGGCCATGGCGCAGATGCGCGCCGCCATCGAGCGCGTGGCGCCGACCAATTCCCGGGTGCTCATCAGCGGTCCCGCCGGCACGGGCAAGGAGGTGGCGGCGCGCATGCTGCACGCCCGCTCGCGCCGCGCGGACGGCCCCTTCATCGCGCTGAACTGCGCGACGCTGAACCCCGCCCGGATCGAGGAGGAGCTCTTCGGCGTGGAGCCGCAGGGCGACCAGCCGCGCCGCGCCGGCACGCTGGAGCGCGCCCATGGCGGCACCTTGCTGCTGGATGAAGTCGCGGACATGCCCATGGAGACCCAGGGCAAGATCGTGCGCGCGCTGCAGGAGCAGGGCTTCGAGCGCGTGGGTGGGGCGACCCGGGTGAAGGTGGATGTGCGGGTGATCGCCACCACCAACCGGGACCTCCAGGCCGAGATCACGGCCGGGCGCTTCCGCGAGGACCTGTTCTACCGTCTCTCCGTCGTGCCGCTGCGCATGCCGGCGCTGCGCGAGCGGCGCGAGGACGTGCCGGCCCTGGCGCGCCACTTCCTCTCGCGCTCGATCGAGACCTCCGGCCTCTCGCCGCGCGGCCTCGCCGAGGACACCATCGCGGCGCTGCAGACCTATGAGTGGCCCGGCAACGTGCGCCAGCTGCGCAACCTCATCGACTGGCTGCTCATCATGGCGCCGGGCGAGCAGGGTCAGCCGATCCGCGCCGAGTCGCTGCCGCCCGAGATCGTTTCGGCCGCGCCCTCCATGCTGCGGCTCGACCGGTCCAGCGAGATCATGACCCTGCCCCTGCGCGACGCCCGCGAGATGTTCGAGCGGCAGTATCTGGAGGCGCAGCTCCTGCGCTTCGGCGGCAATATCAGCCGGACCGCGAACTTCGTCGGCATGGAGCGCAGCGCGCTGCACCGGAAGCTGAAGTTTTTGGGCATGCAGTCCGAAGACAGGGCCACGGGGACGGCGTAGCCTCCACGCCGACCCATCACGAGGCCGATTCACGCGTCAGCTCGAAGGAAGCTGACACGATCGGACTCCAGCGCGGAGCCGGCATGTCGAAGATCGCCTATGTGAACGGGGCCTATGTGCCGCAGCGCGACGCCTGCGTGAACATCGAGGATCGTGGCTACCAGTTCGGCGACGGTATCTACGAGGTGGTCCACGTCCATCGCGGGCGCTTCATCGACGAGGACCGGCATCTCGGCCGGCTGGAGCGCTCGCTGAAGGAAATCCAGCTCCCCATGCCGATGCCGCGGAAGGCGCTGCGCATGGTCCTGCTGGAGG
Source organism: Roseococcus sp. GW821-FHT12F05 (assembly GCF_058806835.1). NCBI lineage: Bacteria > Pseudomonadati > Pseudomonadota > Alphaproteobacteria > Acetobacterales > Roseomonadaceae > Roseococcus > Roseococcus sp. GW821-FHT12F05. Next base: position 29,193 of record NZ_JBXAQB010000002.1, on the reverse strand, counting down.
TGCTGCGACGGAACCGCATCACGGCGGACGGGCTGGTCTACATGCAGGTCTCGCGCGGCGTGGCCCCTCGCGACCACGCCTTTCCGAAGAAGCCGGTCCCCGTCTCCTTCGTCGTCACGGCCAAGCGCATCCCGCCCTATCCGACGAATCTCGACGCCACCGCCATCGCCGCCGTCACCCATCCCGACCTGCGCTGGGCGCGCTGCGACATCAAGACCATCAACCTGCTGCCCAACGTGCTCGCCCGCCAGGCCGCACGCGAGGCGGGAGCTGCCGAGGCGATCCTCTACAATGAGGCGACCGGCATGGTCACGGAATGCGCCGCCACCTCCTTCTGGATCGTCGATGCCGGGGGCGCGCTGCGCACGCGCCACCTGGACCAGTCCATCCTGCCGGGCTGCACGCGCGGCGCGCTCATCGCGGAGCTGGAGGCGGCGGGCATCGCCTACAGCCTGGAGGAGTTCAGCCTGGAGGAGATGCGGGCCGCGCGCGAGACCTTCCTCACCTCGGCGACGGGCTTTGTGAAGCCGATCACTCGGATCGACGGGAAGGACGTCGCGGACGGGAAGGTCGGCCCCGTCACGCGCCGGCTCTTCGACATCTTCACGCGGCACGTGAACGCCAGCGTCGGGAATGCCGCGTGAATCAGGCGCCCACGGCGATTCTCTTCGACTGGGACAACACCCTCATCGACGGCTGGGCTGCGATCCAGTCCGGGCTCAACACGGCCTTCGCCGCCTATGGCAAGCCACCCTGGTCCCGCGAGCAGGTGCTGGCAAACGTCCGGAAGTCTTTGCGCGACAGTTTTCCGGAGCTGTTCGGCAAGGAATGGGAGCGCGCCCGCGACATCTTCTACGACGCGGTCCGCGCGACCCATCTGGAGGTCATCGCGCCGCTGCCCGGAACGATCCGGATGCTGGACGCGGCCGCGCACCTGCCGCTCGGCGTCGTCTCCAACAAGCAGGGGCCGCTGCTGCGCACCGAAGCGCAGCATCTCGGCTGGAATCCCCGCTTCCGCGCACTGATCGGCGCCGGCGACGCGCTGGCCGACAAGCCCTCCGGCCTGCCGCTGGAGCTCTGCCTCACGCGCATGGGCCTGCGCGCCGGCCCCGGGATCTGGTATGTCGGCGACACCGGCGTCGACATGCAGGCCGCGCGCGCGGCGGGCTGCAAGGCCGTGCTGCTGGGCGACGCGGCGCATGACGGCGGCGTCGCGGCACTTGGTCCGGACATGCATTTCGCCGATGGCGAGGCGCTGGCGCGCTGGCTCGGGGCCCTGGACAAGGGGGGCTAGAGGCCCGACATTCCGGCCTTCATGTGCAGGGCCTCGGCCTCGCTCAAAAACAAGAAGGAGGCCTTCATGGCCGAGAAATCCCAGAACGTGCAGGACGTGTTCCTGAACCACGTTCGGAAAAGCAAAACTCCGGTGACGGTGTTCCTGGTGAACGGCGTCAAGCTCCAGGGAATCATCACCTGGTTCGACAACTTCTCCGTCCTCCTGCGAAGGGACGGCCACACCCAGCTCGTCTACAAGCATGCGATCAGCACGGTGATGCCGGGCGCGCCCATCATGCTGTTCGATCCGCAGGCCGCGGGAACGGCGGCGGCGCCGGCTGCGGGCGCGGCGCCTGTTCGCGAGTCGACGCTGACCATCGGTGCACGGGAGCCCGCCACTGCCCGCGACGAGTGAAGACGTCGCGGCTGCTCCCACGCGCGCCGCGGTCATCCTGCCCTACGAGCGCGCGCAACGTTCCAACGTGCTCGAGTTCGCGCCCGCCGGCGCGATGCCGCGCGCCGCGGAAGCACGGCTCGCCGAGGCCGTGGGGCTCGCCGCCTCCATCGGCGTGACCATCGTCCATTCGGCGATCCACCCGCTGCGCCAGCGCCGCCCCTCGACCCTGCTGGGCGAGGGGCAGGTGGCCATGGTGAAGCAGGCGCTGCAGGAGCAGGAGGCCGATCTCGTCGTCGTCGACGCCGCGCTCACCCCCGTGCAGCAGCGCAACCTGGAACGCGAATGGGGGGCCAAGGTCATCGACCGCACGGGCCTGATCCTGGAGATCTTCGGCGATCGCGCGCGCACGCGCGAGGGCACGCTGCAGGTCGAGCTCGCGCATCTGGAGTACCAGCGCACGCGGCTCGTGCGATCCTGGACCCACCTCGAGCGGCAGCGCGGCGGCTTCGGCTTCCTGGGCGGCCCGGGTGAGTCGCAGATCGAGATCGACCGCCGGCTGATCGGCGAGCGGATCGTGAAGCTCAAGAAGGAGCTGGAGCAGGTCCGCCGCACGCGCGGCCTGCACCGCAAGGCGCGCGAGCGCGTGCCCTATCCGGTGATCGCGCTGGTCGGCTACACCAATGCCGGAAAATCCACGCTGTTCAACGCGCTGACCGGCGCCGCCGTGTATGCGCAGGACCAGCTCTTCGCGACGCTGGACCCGACCATGCGGCAGATCACGCTGCCCTCCGGCCGACATGCCATCCTCTCCGACACCGTGGGCTTCATCAGCGAGCTGCCGACCCAGCTCATCGAGGCCTTCCGGGCCACGCTGGAGGAGGTCGCCTCGGCCGACATCATCCTGCACGTCCGCGACGTGGCACACCCCGACAGCACCGCCCAGCGCAACGACGTGGTCGCCGTGCTGGACGAGATGACCGAGGGGCCCGACGCGCCGCTCGACGAGGGCTGGCGCGCGCGCAGCATCGAGGTGCTGAACAAGGCCGACCTGCTCGGCGGGACCGAGGCCATCGCGGCGCGCGCGCAGGGCGGGCTCGCGGTCTCGGCGCTCACCGGCGAAGGGCTCGACAACCTGCGGGAGGTGCTGGACGAGCGGCTCTCCGCCAGCATGCTCACCGAGCGCTTCGAGCTGCCCTCCGAGGACGGTGCGCGGCTCGCCTGGCTCTACCGTCACGGAGAAGTCATCGACCGCGCCGAGGCGGACGGGCTGGTCCAGGTCACGGTGCGGCTATCGCCGACCGACCGGGCGCGCTACGCCCAGCTCCCATGAGGATCACGACAGCTCAGGCGGACGACATCGCGGCGGTGCTGCGCGAGGCGGCGCGGGCGGAGATCCTGCCGCGCTTCCGCCGGCTCGCGGCGGGCGACATCCGCGCGAAGTCCGGTCCGCTCGATCTCGTCACCGAGGCGGACGAGGCGGCGGAGCGGCGCATCACCGCCGAGCTCGCGGCGCGCTTCCCCGAGGCCATGATCCTGGGCGAGGAGGCGGCCGCGGCCGATCCCTCGCTGCTGGTGACGATGGCCGAGGCGGAGCTCTGCTTCATTATCGATCCCGTGGACGGCACGGCGAATTTCGCAGCCGGCGTGCCGCTCTTCGGCGTGATGGTGGCCGCGGTGCGCAACGGCGAGACCATCGCAGGCTGGATCCACGACCCCATGGGCGACGACACCGTGATCGGCCTGCGCGGCGAGGGCGCCTGGGTGCAGGCGCCCGATGGACACCGGCGCGACTGCCGCGTCTCGGCGCCGGTGCCGGTCTCGTCGATGGTGGGCGCGATCTCCTGGGGCTTCATGCCGCCCGAGCGGAAGGCGCGCATCCTGCCGCGCCTCGCGCGGCTCGCCGGCACGCTCAACTTCCGCTGCGCCGCGCATGAGTACCGGCTGGCCGTGACGGGCGGCGCGCAGCTGCTAGTGTACAACAAGCTGATGCCCTGGGACCACGCGGCCGGCGTGCTGATCCATGCCGAGGCCGGCGGCTATTCCGCCCAGCTCGACGGCACGCCCTATTCCCCGCGCAAGCACACCGGCGGGCTGGTCTGCGCGCCCGACGCGGCCGGGCATGCCGAGGCGCTGCAGTCGCTCTTCGGCGACGAGTGATGGCGCTGGGCCTTGCCCCGCGCGCCGCCGACCGCAAGCCCCAGCGCCCGCCGGAGGCCGTCTTCGGCCTGGACGACCGGGTCCCGTTCCCGGTCGCCGCCGGCCTCGCCTTCCAGCACCTCGCCGTGCAGGCGATCTTCCTGGTGCTGCCGGCCGCGATCGCCATGGATTTCGGCTTGGCGCCGCGCGCGGCCACCAACTTCCTCTGCCTCTCGATGCTGGCCTTGGCGCTCTTCGCAGCCCTGCAGGGGCTGCGGAGGGGGCCAATCGGCGCCGGCTACCAGGTGCCGGCGATCCCCTCGCCGATCTTCGTCGGCGTCTACCTGCTCTGCGCGGGCGCCGGGCTCTCGCCGGGCCGGACGGGCGCGCTCCTGGTCGTCGCCGGCGTCGTCGCCATCGCGGCCAGCCTGCTGATCCGCCGCCCCCAGGCGCTCGTGCCCGCCGAGTTGGCGGGGCTGGTGGTCGTGCTGCTCGGCGTCTCGCTCGTGCCGGTGATCCTGGACGAGATGCAGCTGCGCGATCCGGTCCTCGACGCGGAGGACGCCGTGGAGGTGGCGATCACCTTCGGTTCCTTCGTCGTCATGGTGGCCGTCGCGCTCTCGCGCACGCGGCTCTCGCCCTATGCCGTGCTGATCGGCGCGGTGCCCGGCTGGGGCGCGGCGCTGCTGCTGCAGGGTGATTCCGGAAACGCCGACGTCCTCGCCGCCAATCCCTGGCTGGCCTGGCCCGAGCCGATCCTGCCGAGCTTCGAGGCCCTGCCCATCCCGCTGATGCTGGGCTTCGTCTTCGCCATCGTCCCGGCCAAGGCGGTGCTGCTGGGCAACCTGCTCGCCCTGCAGCGTGCGGCCGATGCGGAGTGGCGGAAGCCCGACGGGGGGCCGCTGCGGCGCGGGCTGCTGGCCAATGGGCTGACCCTGGCGGCCTCCGGCGCCTTCGGCGGCATGGCGCCCTCGGCCTCGGCGGCCTGCGTGGGGCTCTCCATCGCGAGCCGCACGCTCGCGCCGGTCATCGCCATGGTGGGGGCCGCGATGATGGCGGCGCTGGCCTTCTCGCCGAAGCTGGTGGCGGTCTTCATCGCTATGCCCGGCGCCGTGAAGGCGGCGATGGTGCTCTACGCCGTCTGCTTCATCATCGCGACGGGCTGCCAGCTCGTGACCGCGCGCATGCTGGACGTGCGGCGGAGCCTGGTGGTGGGCCTCGGGCTGGTGATGGGGCTTTCCGTCGTCGTCGCGCCCGGCCTCTTCGCCGAGCACCTGCCGGCCCTGGCCTCGCCGCTGACCTTCGGCGCGCTGACCGGGTTCCTCCTGCACTTCGCCACAGCGCCCTTCATGATCCGGCAGGCCAGCTTCACGCTGCCGCTGGACGCGAGCCTGCCGCGCGTGGCCGAGGACCAGGCGCTGCGGCTCGGCGGTGCCTGGGGCGCGAAGCCCAGCACCATGGAGAAGGTGGAGCACTTCTGGATCGAGATGGGCGAGGTCCTCGCCGCACGCGGGCTGACCAGCGCGCGGGCGCGGGCGCGCCTGGGGGAGGGGGAGATCGTGGTCTCGGTGCGCTTCGCCGGGCCGCCTCTGCCGGCGCCGGCGGCAAAGCCGCACGTCTCCGCCCTGGAAGGCGAGGCCGCCGAGCGGGAGGCCTTCACGCTCTGGCTTGCGACCCGGGAGGCCGTCCGGGTGGAGCGCGGCGAGCACGGGTGGCGCGCGGCGTTCGAGGACGTCTGATACCAAAGGCCCTGGCGGGTTGGCCGCAAAGCGGAGAGAACGTCTTGAGGAGGGCGAGCCCTCCTCAAGGCAGCCGGGTCATCCCGCCCTACGGGCAGCCCATCTTCGCGGCGAGATCGACGAAGTCCGTTCCGACCCAGTCCCAGGGATCCTCGGCCGCGAGGTCCTTGGTCTGGCCCGGCCCATGCTCGGTCGGGCGCGGCACGAAGGCCGTCGAGAGCCCGGCCTTGCGCGCGGCCCTGAGGTCGCCGTTATGGGCCGCCACCAGGCAGACCTCCTCCGGCTTCATCGCGAGGATCTCCGCCGTGCCGAGATAGGCCTCCGGCTGCGGCTTGTAGAAGCGGGTCGCCTCGGCGCCGAGGATCGCGTCCCAGGGCAGCCCGGCGCGCTTGGCCATGTTCCCCATCAGCGCGAAGTTGCCGTTGGACAGCGTGGCCAGGAAGTACTTCCGGCTCATGCGCGTGAGGCCGAGCACCACCTCCGGCCAGGGATCCAGCCGGTGCCAGGCGCGGGTCAGGTGATCGAGGTCACCCTCGCTCGCGCCCGTGATGTCGTGGGCGGCGAGCACCTTCTCCAGGCTCTCGCGATGCAGCACGTCGAGCCGCGTGTAGGGGCGGCGGCCGGAGCGGCACTCCTCCATCCCCGGCTGGTAGAGGCCGCGCCACTGATCGGCCAGCGCGAAGGGATCGAGATCCGTGCGGCCCATGGCCGGCAGGAAGGCGGCGAATTCGCGCGCCACCCCCGTGCGCCAGTCCACCACCGTGCCGAAGACGTCGAAGACGAGTGCCTTGACCTGTTTCATTCCGCTGCGTCCTTGATGACGGGCTGCGCCCAACGTTTCTCGAACTCCCAGACCTCCGGAAAGCCCATGAGCTCGCAGATGCGGCCGAAGCCGTAGCTCTCCGAAGGCGGCAGCCCGTTGCTGTCGCCGTGCTGCCGGAGATGAGTGTAGGCGCGCTCCAGCGCGGCGGCGACGGCCAGGAAGCCGACGGCGGGGTAGATGGCGATACCGTAACCGATCTCCGTCAGCCGGTCCTTCGAGAGGATCGGCGTGCGCCCGCCTTCCACGTTGTTCGCGAGCAGCGGCTTGTCCGTGATGGCCTTGCCGATCGCGACCATCTCGGCCTCGCTCTCGGGGCTCTCGATGAAGACGACGTCCGCGCCTGCGTCGCCGTACATGCGGCCGCGGCGGATGGCTTCCTCGAGTCCCAGGCCGGTCCGCGCATCCGTGCGCGCGACGATGAGGAAATTCGGATCGCGCCGCGCCTCGGCGGCGACCTTGATCTTCAGCACCATCTCCTCGGCCGGGATCACCTTGCGGCCCGGGGTGTGCCCGCATTTCTTCGGCACCTCCTGGTCCTCGAGCTGGATGCCCGAGACGCCGGCGGCCTCGTAGCCCATCACCGTGTGGCGCACGTTGAGCAGCCCGCCATAGCCTGTGTCGGCATCGGCGATCACCGGCGTGCTGGACATCTGCGCGAAGCGGCCGACGCGCTGGATCATGTCCGTGTAGGTCGCGATGCCCGCATCGGCCACGCCGAGATGCGAGGCGACCGTGCCGAAGCCGGTGACGTAGAGGCAGTCGAAGCCCATGCCGTCGGCGACCTTGGCGCTGATCATGTCGAAGATGCCGGGCGCGACGACGAATTTCTTCGCGTCGAAGCAGGCCTTCAGGGAAGGGTTCGCCATTCGTCGGGTTCCTCAGGCTTTGGGGAGACGGCCGGCGGCGGCCGCCGCGGCCCAGAGGGCGTCCTCGCGCTGCATCGCCGCCAGCGTGGCGGGCGGGTCGCGCAGGTCGGGCTCGATGCCCATCGAGGTGAAGCGGGCGCGCAGCGCCGGGTCGTCATAGGCCGTGCGCAGCAGGCCGCCGATGCGGGCCATGATCGGCTCGGGGATGCCGGCGGGCCCGAGCAGCGCGACCCAGCCGGGCAGGTCGAAATCGGGGATGCCCTGCTCCTGCATGGTCGGCACGTCCGGGAAGAAGGGCGTGCGCGTCGCGGTGCTGACGGCGATGATCTTCGCCCGGCCCGTCGTCATGTGCGGCGTGGCGCTGGCGCTGCTGGTCCAGCCGAGCGGCAGGTGGCCTGCGACGATGTCGGTCATGAGCTGGCTGCCGGCGCGGTACTGCACGTCGGGGATCTCGGCGCCGATCCGGCGCGCCATCTCCTGGCCGATGAACTGCGAGAGCGATTCCGTGCTGCCGGTGGAGAGCCGCGTCGGGTTTTCCCGCGCGAAGGCCGCCAGCCGCCGGATGTCGCTGAAGGGCAGGGTGTGGGAGGCCGCGAGCACCATGGTGCTGCGCGTCAGCATGGCGACGGGTGAGACGTCGCGGACAGGGTCGAAGGGCATGCTCGGGAGCACATGCTTGTTCATCACATGGGCGGAGACCACGGCCATGAGCGTGTGCCCGTCCGGCTCCGAGCGGACGACGACCTCGCTGCCGATGACGCCGGACGCGCCGGCGCGGTTCTCGATCACCACGGGCTGGGACATGTGCGGGCGCAGGGCCTCGCCGATCGCGCGGGCGAGGATGTCGGTCCCGCCGCCGGAGGCGTAGGGGACGATCACGCGCACGGGGCGCTGCGGCCAGGCGGGCTGGGCGGAAGCCAGACTCGGTATAAGGGCGGGCAGGGCCAGGGCGGCGCGTCTGCGGATCATCTTGGGTTCCTCCGTTGCGAGGAGCTTCGCGCGGCTTGGGCCGGTGCGGAAGCCCCGTATCCGTGGCAAGCTTGCCAACATGGTACAGAGCGTCACCGTCATCGGCCTCGGCTATGTGGGGCTGCCCACCGCGGTGCTGCTGGCGAGCCGCGGAATCCGCGTGCATGGGGTGGATACGAGCGCCTCGGTGCTGGCCGGGCTGGCGACCGGGCGCGTCCATATCGCGGAGGCGGATGTCGAGGCGCTGCTGGAGCGCGCCCTGCGTGCGGGACTCTTCACCGTGCATGCCGAGCCGCCGCCGGCCGACGTCTTCGTCATCGCCGTGCCGACGCCGCTGGGGCCCGGTCACGCGCCCCTGCTGGACCATGTGCTGGACGCGACCTCGGCACTGGCGCCGGCGCTGAAATCCGGCGACCTCGTGCTGCTGGAAAGCACGAGCCCGATCGGCACCACGGCCCGCATCGCGGAGCTGCTGCGCGGGCTGCGGCCGGAGCTGAGCGACCTCGCCATCGCCTACGGCCCGGAGCGCGTGCTGCCCGGCCGCATCCTGACCGAACTCGTGGGGAACGACCGCGTGGCCGGCGGCCTCACGCCCGAGGCGACGCGGCGGGCGATCGAGTTCTACCGCCTCTTCGTTGATGGCGCGGTGCACGGCACGGATGCGGCGACGGCGGAGATGGTGAAGCTCTCCGAGAACGCCTTCCGGGACGTGAACATCGCCTTCGCCAACGAGCTGTCCCTTATCGCCGGAACGCACGGGCTCGACGTCTGGCGGGTGATCGAGCTCGCGAACCGGCATCCGCGCGTGGACATCCTGAAGCCGGGGCCGGGCGTGGGTGGCCACTGCATCGCGGTGGACCCCTGGTTCCTCGCGCATGGCGCACCGGGCGCGGCGCGGCTCATTCCCGCGGCCCGGGCGGTGGACGAGGCGAAGCGCCATTCCGTGCTGGAGCAGGCCTCCGCCCTCTGCATGGCCGGGGAGCGGGTGATCTGCCTCGGCCTGGCCTTCAAGGGCGATGTCGACGACCTGCGGGAAAGCCCCGCGCTCGCCATCGCCGCCGAGCTGGCGCGCCGCCATCCCGGCCGGGTGACGGTGGTGGAACCGCATCTGGACGCCGCGCCCGCCGGCCTGGAGGCGCCGCTGGTCGCGCTCGACGTCGCACTGGAATCGCCGGGCGCGCTGCTGGTATTGACCGACCACAGCGTCTTCGCGCGCCTCCCGCCCGCCGCCCTGGCGGGCCGCCGCATCATCGACACCCGCGGAATCTTCCGCCGACACGAGGAGATCACCTGATGCCCGACGGTTCCATGAGCCTGCCCGCGCTCGCCGCCATCGAGGCGGTGGTGCGCACCTATCTCGACGGCCTCTACGAGGGTGACGGCGAAAAGATCCAGCAGGCCTTCCACCCCGTCTCGCACCTCTACAGCGTCGCGAAGGACGGCACGGTGGCGGACCTGCCGCGCGCGACCTGGCTGGAGTGGATGGCCTCGCGCCAGAAGCCGAGCGAGATGGGCTTCACCCGCGAGGACCGGATCCTCGCCATCGACATGGCCGGCGAGGACGCGGCCTGCGTGAAGGTGAACTGCGCGATCCCGCCGCGCTACTTCACCGACTATCTGCTGCTGCTGAAGACGGCCGAGGGCTGGAAGATTGTCAGCAAGAGCTTCCACACCGACGTGAAGTAGTCAGGCGGGGCGCCGGCTGCCCCATTGGGCCATCGCCACGCCGGCCAGGATGATCGCGCCGCTCGCGACGTGATACCAGTGCAGCGGCTCGCCCAGGACGACCACGGCCGCCGCCACGGTCAGCGGCGGCACGAGGTTGGTGAAGTTCGTCATACGCGAGGGACCGATGGTCGCGATGCCGTGCATCCAGATCGCGGACGCGATCGCCGAGGCCATCACCCCCGCATAGAGGATCAGCCCGAGCCCCGCCGGGCCCGGCGCCTCCAGGGGTGCGGCCAGCAGGAAGGGCAGGTAGAAGAGCGCGGCGAATGCCATCTGCAGATAGACCGAGGGCCAGGTCGGCACCGGCAGCGACCAACGCTTCAGCAGCACGCCATAGGCCGCATAGCTGAGGCAGGAGAGGAGCATCAGCGCCTCGCCCAACCCGATACCCTGCTGCGCCAGCACCGTGAGGTCCCCGCTGCCAAAGAGCAGGCCGATTCCGGCGAGCGAGAGAAGCGCGCCCAGGACGGTCAGCACCCTCGGCCGCTCGCCGAGCAGCAGCCCGCTCAGGACCAGCGTCAGCAGTGGCACGAAGGCGGCGAGCAGCCCGATGGTGGTGGCCGAGATGGTGCGCGCCGCGACATAGGGCGCGCCCTGCGCCACCGTGATCCCCAGCAGGCCGAGGACCGCGAGCCTCGGCAGATGCGGCCGGATGGTCCGCCGCAGCCGCCAGGCCGGCCGCAGCACGAAGGGCGCCAGCACCAGCAGCGCCACGGCGCAGCGCCCGAAGCCCATGACGCGGGGATCGACCGCACCGGCGGAAAGCTTCGTCGCCAGGTTGTTGCAGGCCCAGAGCAGCACGAAGACCAGAGGCGGCGCGAGGTGTTGCAACGGCATGCGCGATCCTGCGGCCGGATCGCCCGTGGCGGAATGGCATCGGCGGGGGTTGATTCCCCGCAGGCCCTGCGACGGCGACCCGGATCTGGGCGAATGCGAAGCGATTGGGCAGGCCTTGGACGGTCCGCCGCCCGGCGATAGGCTCGCGCGAAAGCAGGAAAACCGAGATGTCCAATCGTGCCCGCGTGCTCCTCTGGGCGGACACGCCCACCGACTATGTCGCGGCGATCGAGGCCGCCGGCCTCGCGCCGCGCGTCCAGGTCGAGGCGCTGCCGCGCCAGCAGATGCCAAGCGAGGAGCAACTCGCGGAGACGGAGATCCTGATCGGCTGGGCGGTGCCGCCGGGCCTGTTGCCGCGCATGCCGAAGCTGCGCTGGGCCCAGTCGATGATGGCGGGCGTCGAGGGCTGGCTGGCCTTGCCGGACCTGCCCGATGGCCTGCTCCTCACCAGCGCGCGCGGCACGCATGGCGATTCCATGCCGGAGAACATCCTCGGCGCGCTGTTCCACCTGACCAAGCCCTATGCGGAGGTCGCGGAGGCGCAGAAGGACAGCCGCTGGGAGCGCCGCGTGCCGGTCTCGCTGAACGGCAAGACGCTGGGCATCCTCGGCCTCGGCGCCATCGGGCAGGAGCTGGCGAAGCTCGCGACCATGCTGCGGATGGAGGTGCTCGGCACGCGCCGAAACCCGGCGCCGGTCGAGGGCGTCTCCGAGGTGCTGCCGCCGGAGCGCACGAACGAGGTGCTGGCGCGGTCCGATTTCGTGGTCCTGCTGCTGCCGTCGACGCCGGAGACGGAGAATTTCATCGATGCCGAACGCCTCGCGAAGATGAAGCCCGGGGCCTGGCTGCTGAATTTCGGGCGCGGCTCGGCAATCGTGGATGCGGATCTGATCGCGGCGGTGACGGGCGGGAAGATCGCCGGCGCGCTGCTCGACGTCTTCCGGCAGGAGCCGCTGCCGGCCAGCCATCCGTTCTGGACGACGAAGGGCATCAAGGTGGTCCCGCATGTCGGCGGCATGCATGCGGAGCGCGACAAGGCGGTGGCGAAGCTTTTCGTGGAGAATTTGGGCCGGTTCCTGGAAGGCCGGCCCATGCTGGCGGTGGTGGACCGCGCCGCAGGCTATTGATGGGTCCAGGGCAAAAAGCCCTGGCGGGGTTTGGCCGCGAAGCGGAGACAACCGAGAGGCAGTGCCCCTCGCTTACGCGTCCTTGAGCACGTAGGCCACGCCCGCCCGTTCCGCGATCCCCTGGATCAGCGTCTCCAGGCTCGCGGGGATGGGGATGCCGTCCTTCAGCCGCTTGTCGCGCGAGAATTTCTCCGGCTCGCCCGGCAGCAGCACGGGCTTCGCGGGATCGGCCGGCACCGTGCCGTGCAGCACGTCGATGACGGCATCGAGGTCGGTCGTGTACTCCTCCATGTCGCGGAAGGCACGCGGCTCGATGGCCAGCATGAAGTGGCCGATGTTGTTCGGCTCGTCCTTCTTCTGGGTGCGGTTGCGGATCGGCGAGAAGCTCGCGCCTACCAGCGTCCCGCCCAGGATATGCGCCATCAGCGCGAGGCCGTAGCCCTTGTGCCCGCCCAGCGTCTCGGGCCCGCCCACCGGCGTGATGCCGCCCTCCTTGCGCTTGAACACGTAGTCCATCGCGACATGCGAATCCGTGACGGGGCGGCCTGCCTCGTCCTGCACCCATCCCTCGGGCAGCGGCTTGTCGTTGAGGTGATAGACCTTGACCTTGTTGCCCGCGACCGTCGTGGTCGCCATGTCCAGCACCACGTCTTCGTGCTCCGGCCCTGCGGGTGCGGCGAAGGAGATGGGATTGGTGCCCAGCACCGGCTCGGCCGCGCGCGTCGGCACCATCAGGATGCCGCGCGCCGACGAGGTCACGAGGCCGATCAGCCCGACCTCGGAGGCGATGCGCGAATAGACGCCTGCGGCGCCGAAATGGTGGCTGTTCATGACGCCCACCGCGCCGATGCCGAAGGTCTTCGCCTTCTCGACGGCGAGCTTCATCGCCATGACAGCCGCCGGATGGCCGAGCCCGCCCGCGCCGTCCACCAGGGCGGTCGCCGCAAAGTCCCTGATGACGCGGGGCTCGCCGGCGATGCGGAGCTGGCCGAGCTTCAGCATCTCCTCGTAGCTCATCAGCATCGAGATGCCGTGGCTGTCCACGCCCATCAGGTCGGTCTCGACCATGACTTCGGCGGTGGTCTCGGCATTGTGCGGGGGGCTGCCCCAGGCGGTCAGGATCGAGAGGATCTGGGCCCTTACGGATTCATGCGTGGCGTTCATGGTTTCCCTCAAGCGTGATGACCGAAGGCGCGAAGGCGCCGCAGGTCTGAATCACGCGCCAAAACAACTAGTCGACAGTCGCGCCGGTGGCGCGGACGATCGGCACCCATTTGTCGATCTCGGCCGCGATGAAGGCACGGGTGCGCGCCGGCGTCATCCCCTCGGGGATGGTGTTTCCGAGGGCCAGGATGCGCTCGCGCACCGGTCCCGCGGACAGCGACTGCGCGATCTGCTGCTGCAGGAATTCCAGGATCGGCGCGGGCGTGCCGGCGGCGCTGGACCAGGGCGTCCAGGTCGTCGCCTGGAAGCCGGGGATGCCGGCCTCGGCGGCGGTCGGTACATTGGGCGTCATCGGCGAGCGCTGGTTGGTGCCGATGACGAGGCCCGTCACGGCGCCGGCGCGGATGTGCTGTTCCAGGAAGGAGATGGTGTCCGCCTGGATCTGGATGCGCCCGGCCGAGAGATCGGCATAGGCGGCCGCCGAGCCGCGATAGGGCACGTGCTGCGCCATCGCGCCCATCTGCTGCAGCAGCAGGGCCGCGGCGATGTGCCCCGTCGTGCCGTTCCCGGAGCTGCCGAAGATGTAGTAGCCCGGCCGCTCCAGCAGCGCCGCGCGCATCTCGGCCACGTTCCGCCAGCCGGTGGAGGGATGCACCGCCACCACGATCGCGCTCTCCGAGCTGATGGTGATGTGGTCGAGCCCGGTCAGCGGATGCACCGGCAGGCTGCGGTAGAGGCCGACATTCAGCGCATGCGAGCCGAGCGCGCCGACCAGCAGCGTGTAGCCGTCGGGCGCGGCGCGGCCGACCGTTTCCATCGCCACCGTGCCGCCGCCGGAGGGCCGGTTCTCGACGACGAACTGCTGGCCGATCTGCTGGGAGAGCGCGCTCGAGACGAGCCGCGCGTTGATGTCGGCATTGCCGCCCGGCGCCAGCGCGACGACCACGCGCACGGGGCGGCTGGGATAGTCCGTGCCGGGAGCGCGCGTCTGCGCCGCCGCCGGACCCGCGAGGAGCAGGAGCAGCGCGATCCATCGAAGCATTCTTGCCTCCCTGTTTGTTATGCGATCCCGTGCCGCAGCGTGCCGATGCGTTCCACGGTCAGCTCCAGCCTGTCCCCGATTTGCAGGTAGCGCGGCGGCTTGCGGAAATGGCCGGAGCCCGAGGGCGTGCCGGTCGCGATCACGTCGCCCGTGTCCAGCCGCATGAAGCGTGAGATGTAGGCGATCAGTGTGGGTACGGGGAAGATGAGCTCGCGCGTGTTGCCGTGCTGCACCTCCTCGCCGTTGAGGGTGCAGGCGATGTCGAGCGCCCAGGGCTCGCCCAGCGCGTCGGCGGTGACGATCCAGGGGCCGATCGGGCAGAAATCCTGCAGGCCCTTGGCGAAGCTGGTCATGGCGAGGGGCACGTCGAACTGGAACTCGCGCGCGGAGACGTCGTTCAGGATGGTGTAGCCGGCGACATGCTCCAGCGCGCGGCGCTCCTCGACCTCGAAGGCGGGCGCGCCGATGACGACGGCGAGCTCCACCTCCCAGTCCGGCTTGGTGACGGCGCGGGGGATGGCGACTTCGGTGCCCGGGCCGCAGATGGTGGAGGTGGGCTTGAGGAAGAGCTTCGGCGCCTCCAGCTTGGGGCCGCCGACCTCGGTGGCATGCGCGCCGTAGTTGCGGCCGACGCCGATGATCTTTCCAGGACGCAGCGGCGCATCCAGCAGCGCCTCGTCCAGCGGCAGGCGGAGCTTCGCATTCTCCGGCCGGGCGGCGAAGGCGATGGCGCGCGCAGCCTCCGTCATCGAGGCTTCATCACCGAGCAGCGCGATCATGTCGCGGGGCAGGGCGGCGCCATTGCCGCCTGCCGCGTCCAGCGCCGCCGCCAGCGGCACGAGCGCGGTTTCCAGCACGCCGGCGAGGCGGCGATCCTTCAGCGTCGCGAGCCTCATGCCGCAAGCGCCGCGTAGTCCAGGCTCGCCATCACCTGCACGCGCAGGATGAAGCGGGGCTCGTCTGGCCCGTAATCGGCCATGGCGTTGTGGGTGGTGCCGATATTGTCCCACATCAGCACGTCGCCCGGCGTCCAGGCGTGGCTGTGCAGGTACTTCTGCTGCGACTGGTGGCGGAAGAGGTAGTCGAGCATCGCCTCGCTCTCCTCCTTCTCCATGCCCTCGATGAACATGGCGTAGCCGGGGTTGCAGTAGAGGACGCGCTTGCCGGTGATCGGATGCTCGCGGAAGATCGGCTGTCGCACCGGCGGCTTCTTTGCGCGCTGTTCGGGCGTCAGCGGCCCGCGGATCGAGCCGGGGCGGATGCGCATCATGTCCCAGAATTTCTGGAAGTCGTGGACGGCGAACTTGCCCTCCAGCCGTTCCTTCACTTCCGTGGGAAGGTCGTCATAGGCGGCGCGCTGGTTGCGGAACTGCGTATCGCCGAGCGGCCGCCGGTCGCGCACCGGCACCTCCTTCGCATGCAGCACATTGGCCAGCGCGATGTCGTGCGAGTAGCTCATGTCGGTGTGCCAGCCCTGGCCGGCATCGTTGAGCCCGACGGGCTTGCCCGTCTCGTCGCGCTTGTTGGAGAGGATCATCACCTCCGGCAGCCCGGGCGCATGAAACAGGTTGGCGACGTTCACCTCGAGATCGCCGAAGCGCTTCCCATAATCGGCAAGCTGCGGCGCATCGAGATCCTGGTCCGGAAAGCACAGCACGCCGTGCTCGCCGAGCGCGCGCAGGATGCCACGAAAACCTTGGGATGACAGCGGCTTGGACAGGTCGATGTCGAGCACGCGGGCGCCCAGCCCGCTGTTGTTCGGTGCGATCCGCATGGTCCGTTTCCCTCGGTTGACGAGATGATCGCGTCGCTGTGTTGTATAGTCAACTTACCGGAATCGTTCACGCATGGAACACAGACCCACGGTGCTGGTCATCGGGGCCGGAATCGTCGGCCTCTGCACCGCCTGGTACCTCGCGCGCGCGGGCGCCGACGTCACGATCGTGGATCGCGCGGGGCCGGGCGAGGGCACCTCCTCGGGCAATGCGGGCGCGATCTCCGCGGGCTCGGTGGCGCCGCTCGCCATGCCCGGCGTGCTGCGCGACGTGCCGAAGATGCTGCTGGACCGGAAGGGCGCGCTGACCATCCCCACGCGCTACTGGCCGACGGCCTTCCCCTGGCTCTGGCGCTTCGTGCTCTCGGCGCGGCCGGAGCGCGTGCAGGCGATCGCGCAGGCGCTGGCCTCGCTGCTGCGCGGCGCGGAGGACCGGCACCTGGAGATCCTGGAGGCCGAGGGCGCGGCGGATATCATCGCGCGCAACGGGCAGCTCTACCTCTATCGCGACCGCGCGCACCTCGCGAAGGACGATGCGTCCTGGGAGCTGCGCCGCACGCACGGGCTCGACATGCGCGTGCTCAGCCGCATCGAGCTGCTGGAGCTGGAGCCCGAGGTCTCCGACAATTACGGCGTCGGCGTCTTCCTGCCGGGGCAGGGGCACTCGGTGAATCCGCTGCGCCAGGCGCGCGTGGTGGCGCAGGGCGTGGAGCGGATGGGCGGCACCATCCTGCGCGGCAACGCCACGGCGCTGACGACGGAGGAGCACCGCGTCACCGGCGCGCTCATCTACGGCGAGCCCTTCGCGGCCGACCACGTGGTGCTCGCGGCCGGCGCCTGGTCCGCGAAGCTGCTCGCGCCGCTGGGCATCCAGGTTCCGCTGGAGAGCCAGCGCGGCTACCACGTCATGCTGCCCAGCCCCGGCGTCATGCCGCGCCGCCCGCTCATCCCGGCGGATCGAAAGATCTTCATCACGCCGATGGAGGAGGGGCTGCGCCTTGCCGGCTCCGTGGAATTCGGCGGCACCGAGGCTCCGCCCAGCCCGGCCCGCTCGGCCCTGCTGCTGGAGGATCTCGCGAAGGTCTATCCGCAGGCCGACACGCGCGAGCAGCGCCCGCACTGGATGGGCCATCGCCCCTGCCTGCCGGACAGCCTGCCCGTGATGGGCCCGGTGCGCGCCTGGCCCGGCCTGTGGTGCGCCTTCGGGCACGGGCATCTCGGCCTCACCGCCTCGGCGCCGACGGGCGCGCTGCTGGCGGCGGCGATGCTGGGCCCGGCACCCAACACCGACCTGACGCCCTTCGGCGTGGAGCGCTTCGCATGAGCACCTCCGAGACGGTGGTCACCCTCATCGCGCGCCCGACCCATGGCGAGCTCGCGCGCCGCATCCTGGCGCTGGCCGCGCCGACCTCGCTGATGTCCGCGCTGCAGGTGCTGGCGCTGCTCATGGAGACGGTGATCGCAGCGCGCCTCGGCCGCACGGCGCTGGCGGGCTGGGCGGTGGTGCTGCCCTTCTCGCTGCTGCTCGGCCAGATGTCGGCCGGCGCCATGGGCGGCGGCGTGGTGAGCGCCATCGCCCGCGCGCTGGGCGCGAAGAAGGAGGAGGAGGCCTCGCAGCTCGCGGTGCACGCGCTGCTCATCGCACTGGGCTTCGCGGCGATGTTCGTGATCGTGCTCGCGATCCTGCCGGGGACGGTGCTGCCGCTGATCGGCGGCGCCGAGGCGGCGGCGGCGGCCGTGCCCTATTCGATGGCGCTGTTCGGCCTGGGCGCGGTCCCGGCCTGGCTCGCCAATACGCTCGGCTCCATCCTGCGCGGCGCCGGCAAGCACGCGCTGGCCGCGCGCGTGCTGAACTTCGCCTGGATCTCCTACCCGATCCTCGCCTTCTTCCTCAGCGAGTTCTTCGGCCTCGGGCTGGTGGGCATCGGCGTCGGCTTCGCGATCAGCTTCTGCGGCGCGGCTGTCGTGATGGCGATGGTGGTGTCCTCCGGCGCCGCCGGCTTCCGGCTGGACCTGCGCGTGCAGCTGCGCTGGCCGCTGTTCCGGCGCATCCTTGCGGTCGGCGCCGTGGCCTGCTGCCTCGCTTTGGTGGCGAACATGGCGACCATCCTGGTGACGGCGCGGCTCGCCTCCTACGGGCCCGTCGCGGTCGCGGCCTACGGCGTCTCGGCCCGGCTGGAGTTCATGATGATCCCGCTGGCCTTCGGCGTGGGCTCGGCGCTGACGGCGCTGGTCGGGCGCTCGGTCGGGCAGGGCGACTGGGAGACGGCGCGGCGCACCGCCTGGGTGGGCGGGCTGATGGCGCTCGGCGTCTGCTCCTCGGTCGGCGTCAGCGTGGCGCTCTTCCCGCTGACCTTCGCGAACCTCTTCGCCTCGGATGCCGAGGTGGCGGCGATCGCGGCGCGGGCGCTGGGCTTCATCGGACCGGCCTTCGGCGGCTTCGGCCTCGGCATGGCGATGTACTTCGCGGCGATGGGCGCGGGGCGGATGGGCTATCCGGTGGCGGCCGGCCTGTCGCGGCTCGGCATCGCGGTGGGCGGCGGCTGGCTTCTTGGCGACGTCCTGGGCCTCGGGATGGACGGGCAGTTCCTGGCGGTGGCGCTGGGCGTCACGGCCTATGGCGTGCTGGCGGCGGTGGCGGTGCGGCCCGGCGTCTGGGGGCCGCGCCCTTCATAATCCGCGCGGCAGGCGCGAGGGCTCGAAGGCCGCGGCGAGCACGTGCCCGCTGCGCTTGAGCGCGCAGGCGAGGCCCACCAGCAGCGGCATGGCGCGATAGGCGGTGAGCGGCGGCGCCAGCCGGTGCAGCAGCCCGAGCGCCAGGCTGCGCGAGCCCTGCTGCGCCGCGCTGACGGCCAGCAGCAGCGCGGATTCCGTCTCGGTGATGTGCGGGCAGAGCGGGCCGGCGAGGTGCAGCGTCGGAAGGCCGCGCAGCAGCGGGTCGAGCATGAGGGCCGTGCCCTCTGTGCCACCCGCGGCCAGGACGAGCGCAGCCTCGGCCATGGGGCCGGCCGGCCCTTCGGCGGCCCAGGCGCGGGCCGCGTCCAGCAGCAGGCGCTCGGCCTCGGGCAAAGCTTCTGAATCCTGCCCGAGATGGGGCCAGGCGGGCAGGCCGCGAGTCGCCATGGAAGAACCTCCGGTGTCGGGAGGTTGTAGTGCAATTGAGAATGACTCGCAAATTTATATCGAAGGCTTCAATGAAAATCCCGGCTGGGCTGGCGGAGGCCCCGGCCTTTCGGCCTCGGAGAGGGCCTTATCCCGTCCGGCGGCGCGATCACTCCGTTCGAGGGATCGAGGTCCAGCTCGTGCAGCGTGTGGAGCAGGCCGGAATGATCCTCTAGCCTGCGGACCACGAGGTGCAGGATGGGCACGTGATGGCCGGGACCCTCGGCCCGCTCCATCCGGCCCTCGGCGATGACGAGGCGCGCGCCGACCACCTCGGCGCGGTGGCGCTGCGAGATGTCGCGGAAGAGCACGAGGTTGGCCACGCCGTGCTCGTCCTCGATGGTGAAGAAGATCACGCCCTTGGCGCTCTCGGGGTGCTGACGCACCAGCACGAGACCGGCCAGCCGCAGCCAGGCGCCGGGGGGAGCCTTGTTGAATTCGGCGGTGGTGACGGATTTGAGGCGCTGCAGCTCCGGGCGCAGCAGGGTGAGCGGATGCTGGCGCAGGCTGAGGCCGGTGGCGGTGTAGTCCAGCACCACCTGCTCGCCGGCGGTGGTGCGGGGCAGGCGGGCGGCTGGTTCGGCGACAGGAGCCTCCAGCGGGACCTCCCGCTCGATGGCGGCCGCCTCCCACATGGCGGCGCGGCGGTCGAGGCCGAGGCCGCGCAGGGCATCGGCCTCGGCGAGGCGCTCCACGCTGCGGCGGTCGAGCCGCGCGCGGAGGATCATGTCGCGGAGGTCGGTGAAGGGGCGGGCGGCGGCGATGCGCAGGGCGGCGTCCTCGGAGAGGCCGCTGACGAGGCGGAGGCCGAGGCGGAGGGCATGACGCAGCTTGTGGCCAAGTGGGCGGCTTGAGCCAGGAATCTCCTCCTGTGCGGAATCCCAGCCGCTGATCGTCACGTCGATCGGCAGTACCTGCACGCCCTTGTCCCGCGCTTCGCGGATGATCTGCGCCGGCGCGTAGAAGCCCATGGGCTGACTGTTCAGCAGCGCGCAGGTGAAGGCCGTGGTGCGATGGCATTTCAGCCAGGCCGAGATGTAGACCAGCAGCGCGAAGCTTGCCGCGTGGCTTTCCGGAAAGCCGTAGGAGCTGAAACCGTCGAGCCGCCTGAAGCAGCGCTCGGCGAAGTCCTTATCGTAGCCGTTGGCCACCATGCCCGCGATGAATTCGGGATGGAACTTCGGCAGGTCGCCCGTGTGCTTGAAGGTCGCCATGGCGCGGCGCAACTCGTCGGCGCGTGTGGGGGAGAAGCCGGCACCGACGATGGCGATCTTCATCGCCTGTTCCTGGAAGAGCGGGATGCCCATGGTGTAGTCCAGCACCTCCTCCAGGCCCTTGGGGATATTCGGCTCTTCCTCGCGATTCCGCCGACGGAGGTAAGGGTGCACCATGTCGCCCTGGATGGGGCCGGGCCGCACGATCGCGACCTCCACCACAAGGTCCTTGAACTCACGCGGCTTAAGGCGCGGCAGCATGTTCATCTGCGCACGGCTTTCCACCTGGAAGACGCCGAGACTCTCGCCGCGGCACAGCATTTCGTAAGTCGCCTTGCTCTCCTGGCGGATGTCGGCCATCGCCCGGATGCCGGTCAGATCCAGGGCACGACGGATGCAGCTCAGCATTCCGAGACCGAGCACATCGACCTTCAGCATCTTCATCGCATCGATATCGTCCTTGTCCCACTCGATGGTGTGGCGGTCCTTCATCGCCGCTCGCGTGACGACACAGAATTCGGTCAGCGGTCCGCGCGTCAGGACGAAACCGCCGACATGGGTGGAAAGATGTCGGGGAAAATTCTTGATCTCTACGGCCAGTTCGCAGGCCAGCTTCACGCGCGGGTTCGAGAGGTCGAGCCCATGGGCTTCGGCGATCTCCTCCCAGCTCGACTCATTGCCGGGCGAACCGCCGGCCTTGGCCATGAAAGCGGTCGCCTCTTCCTCGATGCCGAGAGCCTTGCCCACCTCGCGGATCGCGCTGCGGCTGCGGTAGCGGATCACCGTCGCGGCGATGGCGGCGCGGTGGCGGCCGTAACGCTGATAGATGTGCTGGATGACATCTTCGCGCCGCTCGTGCTCGAAATCCACGTCGATATCGGGCGGCTCGCCACGCTGCTCGCTGATGAAGCGCTCGAAGAGAAGCTTGTAGGTTTCAGGGCGCAGCGAGGTGATGCCGAGTGCGAAGCAGACTGCCGAATTGGCAGCAGAGCCCCGACCCTGGCAGAGAATACCCTGATCGCGAGCGTAGCGCACGATCTCGCTCACCGTGAGGAAGTAGGACGCGTACTTCAGCTTGCCGATGATGCCGAGCTCCTTGTCGAGCTGTGCCTGCACCTCCGGCTTCACGCCCTCGGGCCACATCCTCGGCACGGCCTCGGCTACGCGCGCCTCCAGCGTCTCCTGCGGCGTCCGGCCAGGGTCGAGGATCTCCTCCGGATATTCGTAGTGCAGATGCTCCATGTCGAAGCGGCAGGCCGCCTCCACCTCGGCCACGCGTTCCACCGCCTCCTCGTGCCCGTTGAAGAGGCGGCGCATCTCCTCCTCCGGCTTGAGGCAGGCCTCGCCATTGGGCTCGGCGGCGAAGCCCAGCTCGTCCACCGTGCAGCCGAGGCGGATGGCGCTCAGCACGTCGGCGAGGCGCCGGCGCTCCGGCACGTGGTAGCGCACGCCGCCGGCCGCGATCAGCCGCGCCTCCGGCACCTGTGCCAGCATATCCAGCCGATGCCGGTCGGCGCCGCGCGCACGGGTCTGCGCGGCGAGCAGCAGCGGCAGTGCCAGCCGCTCGCGCAGCATCCGCGCCTCGCGGGCGTGACGGGAGGCGAATTCGCGGTCGGGCGCATCCGGCGCCATCCGCGCCAGCACCTGCCCCTCCATCGCCGTGTACATCTGCTCGGGCGTGATCGGGCACTCGCCCTTGGGCGCCTCCATCCGCACGGTCGAGAGCAGGAGGCAGAGGCGGCCCCAGGCGGCGCGGTCGGTCGGCCAGGCGAGGTACTCGCTGCCGTCGGTCAGGCAGAGACGCACGCCCGCGAGGAAGCGCAGCTCCGTCTCGATCCCCTCCTCCTTCAGGTCCGCGACGGCCCGCTGGCAGGCGACCCAGCCGCGCACGAGCCCGGCCATGGAGTTGCGGTCGGCGATGCCGAGCACGCGATGCCCGTGCAGCGCCGCGGCCATGGCGAACTCGTGCGGGTGCGAGGCGCCCTCGAGGAAGGTGAAGTTGGACAGGGCGCCCAGCTCGCCGAAGACAGCGCTCCGGGCTATCGGCATCGCGCGGCCGGCGCGACGCCGGGCGGGGAGGGGCAGGACCGCGGCGGTCACGGCAGGAACCCGTGGATGAACCACCTCACGTCAGGCTTTCCCGCTGCGCCGCACCGGCAGACCCACCAGCGCGCGCCCGAGGCGAGCTGCACGCGGTAATAGTCGCGCGGCGGGCGGTCCTCCGGCGTGCGCCACCATTCGGGCTCGATGCGTTCCGGTCCCTCGGCCGAGACCACGCGCTCCACCCGCCGGCCGAGGCGGATCTGGAAGGGTGGATCGTCCGGGAGCACGGCGCTGGCCTCCACGGGGATGGGCCGCCGTAGCAGCCGCAGCGGCCGCGGCGCGGCCGGGGCTTCGGCGACCGGCTCGAAGGCATCCGCTTTCCGGACCGCCCGCTCCGGCCAGTGCGAGTCCCGCGGCTCCAGCCGCCAGATGCGCACGCGTTGGGCCAGGCGGTCCAGCAGCTCCGAAAGAGCCTCCTTCGGCGTCTCCTCGCCGGGCAGGCCGGCCTGGCGGGCGTGCAGCGCCTCGGTCACCTCGGCGTCCAGGATCAGTTTCTCGAAGCCCAGCTCCGGCTGCAGCTCCTCGATGCGGCGGCCGAGCAGCCGGCGGAGATGGGCGGGGTCACGGCTCGCCTGTCCGAGCCCCTGGCGCAGCTCCTGCCAGGAGCCGTCGCCGCGGAAGGCGAGCAGCCTGAGCGCCCGCGCGCCCTCGCCGGATTCCAGCAGCCCCACGCAGAGAAGGTCGGCCAGCGCGCCGGTCGCCCACTCCAGCGCCGGCGCGGTGCAGAGCGGCGAAAGGTATTCGCGCGCCTGGACATGGCGCGGCGGCGGCCGGATCGGCGTGAAGGGCGCGACCCGGCCGCGCAGCGCGGCCAGCTCCTCGGCGATGGCGGTGCCGAAGCGCCGGGCCAGCGGGCCGCGCGGCTGCGCCTCCAGCGCGGCGACGTCGCGCAGGCCGAGGCGATGCAGGGCCGGGATCATCTCCTCCGGCAGGGCAAGGGCGGTCACGGGCAGACGGGGCAGGGCGGCGGCCTCCTGATCCGGCGCCAGCACCTGCGGCCGCGCGCCGGCGCGCAACAGGGCGGCGAGCGCGGCCGGCGCGCCGCCCAGCAGCCCGCGCACGGTTGCCCCAGCCGCGGCGAAGGCGCCCAGCACGCGGCGCAGCAGCTCGGGCTCGCGGTCGGGCAGGCCGGTGGTCTCGATGAGGAGGCCCTCCTCGCGCCAGATCCCCACCAGCGGCGAGAAGCGCAGCGCCCAGACGGCCGGGCGCTCGGCGGCCAGCCTCTCGCCATGCAGCATGAGGAAGCGACGGTCGCCTAGAGGCGTGCCGGCCTGGGCTGGCGGCAAAGGCGGCGCCGCGCAGGGCAGGCCGCCCTCGAAGAGCGGGAGGCTCGGGGTGCGGGCGAAGCGGCGGCTGCCCATCAGGGGAATCTTGAGGGGCTCTGCCCCTCAAACACCCCGGCAGGAAACTGAGTTTCCTGCACCTTCCATCCGTAAAAAAGATCCAGGGGGGCGAACCTCCTCACGCCCGCCTCCGCTTCGCCGCCGGCGCGGCCTGCGCGGGCGCGAGCGTCCGCAGCTCCCCGCGCGCCGCGTCCCACTCGCCGACCCAGGCGCCCGGCCGTCCGCCGCGGGCGCGCAGCAGGGCGATCTCCCAGCCGGGCTCGCCCAGATGGTGCGGGCCGGCCTCGGGCGAGGCGCGGGCGGAGAGCCGCCAGCGGGTCAGCGCCGCGGTCGGACCTGGACTCTCGTCGTCCGGGCGCAGCAGCAGGCCGATCCCGCCGCCCGTCTCGGCGGCAAGCTGGAGGCGTCGGGCGGCGGTGAGGTCGAGCGTCGCGCCGAAAAGCAGGGCGCCGCCGATGGCCGGGCAGCGTAGCCCCTCCTCGGCGGCCCAGAGCGCGTCGGCCGGGCGCGGGGCGCGGACCAGGATCAGGCCGGCCGCCGAGAGGCCGAGGTGCGCGAGGCCAGGCGGGTAGGCGTCGGGCTCGGGCGCGATCCAGAGCACGGAGCGGCCGGGCAGGGCGGCCTGGACACGGGCCAGCAGCAGCGCGGAGAAGCCCATCGCAGCGCCCGGCTCGGCCGAGAGCACCTCGTGCAACCCGGCCAGGGGGAGCCCGTTCCAGGGCAGATGCGCATCGAGCTCGGGCGAGAGGGGCAGGGCGGCGCGGCCGGTGCCGAAGCCGGCCATGCCCGGGTCGAGCCGCGCGATCCGCGCCCGCAGCCCGGCGAGGAGGGCCGCCCGATCAGTCGGATCTGGCTCGGTCGGGTGGGGGAGGGGGGCTTCGACGGACATATGGGTTGCGATGAATGTTCTCTATATGTTCTAGTATCCCCACCCGCCCTGGTCAAGGACCTTCGCGTCGAGCCTGGAGGGATCCGGAGCCACAAAAGCTTCCGCAAAAATCCAAAGCGAATCAGCCCGAAGAAGGGTTTTCTTAACCTCCCCCCATCACTCTGCCCCTTGTCCCCCCGAAGGAGGCACCCCCTGATGACCCTTTCCGCGCGGCTGGCGCCTGTGCTGGTGCTTGTCCTGGCCTCCCTCGTGGCCTGTGCCCCTCTGCCGGCCGTCCAGGCCGAAGGCACGCCCGCCGCGCGCGTGGCGCGCGACAGCCTCGCCAGCCTGCAGGCCAGCGGCGTCTCGGTCGGCGCCGGGATCGCCGTGGACAGCCGGCATCTCCTCACCAATGCCCATGTGGTGCGCCAGGCGGGAGGCCACGTGACCGTCCGCCGCGCCGATGGCGGCGCCGAGGCCAGGGCCACCCTCGTCGGCACCTCGCCGCGCATGGATCTCGCCGTGCTCCGCATGCCCGAGGGTTTTCTCCGGCCTGCCAGCCTCGCGCCGGACATCCCCAGCGAGAGCGAGGCGATCTGGGCTTTGGGACCGGAGGGGCTCGGCCGCTCGCTCGCGACCGGCCGCGTGGCCCGGCCCTGGATCCAGCTGCGCGGGTTCGGCCCGGGCTTCACGGCCCGGCTCGGCGCCCTGATGGGCTTCTCCGGCGGCCCCGTGGTGGACCGCGACGGGCGGGTGATGGGCCTGACCACCGCGCTGCCCGATCCGGGCAACGCCCCGGTCCTCGCCATGATGACCGGGGTCGACCTGACCGGCTTCGCCGAGGGCGATCGCCGCCAGGTCTTCATCCTCGACATCCGCGAGGCGATGGACGAGGCGCGGCGGATGGGGGCGCTGCCCGCCACCCGCCTGGCCAGCGCCGATTAGCGCGGGGCGGTCAGCAGCCCTGGACGTCCCAGGGTTTGCGCAGCGCCTCGTATCGCGCCTCGGCTGGCGTGACGCCGATGTCGCGCAGCATGTGCTCGTCCAGCTCCGCGAGGTGTTGGCGCGTCTCGAAGGCGCGCCAGAATCGCGTGAGGTGCTCCAGCCACAGGAAGCTATCCTTCTGGCCATCCAGCGCGGCATTGGGCCTGAACGCGGAGGGGGAGAGGAGCCGGGCGGCGGACATGACACATTCCTTCTGGGTTTCCGCGCCCCGAATCTGAGGCGCAAGGAAACAGTCGCAATCTTGGAAGCATCACTCAAACGACTAATCTTGACGTTCCCCATCAGTTTTTGTGATGATCTGCCCCATGCTTCCCGCCGGCCTCGACCCCGAACTGCTGCGCAGCTTCGTCCTTATCGCCGAGGGCCAGAGCGTCACCCGCGCCGCCGAGCGCGTAGGCCGCACCCAATCCGCCGTCTCCATGCAGATGCGCCGGCTCGAAGAGGTGCTTGGCGAGGAACTGCTGCGCCGCGGCCCGCGCGGGCTCGAGCCGACCTACAAGGGCGCCTGGCTGCTGGAGCGCGCCCGCACCCTGCTCGCGCTCAACGAGGAGATCATCACCACCTTCCGCGCCCCGCCGATCATCGGCCAGGTGCGGCTCGGCAGCCCCGACGACTACGCGCTGCAATGGCTGCCCGGCATCCTCGCCCGCTTCGGCGAGGCCTATCCGGGCATCGAGGTCGACGTGCTCTGCATGAGCTCGGAGGAGCTGGTCCAGCGGCTCGCCCATGGCCATCTCGACATGGCGCTGCTCACCGAGGGCCATGGCCGCAGCGGCGAGGAGGTCTGGCGCGGCCCGCTGCGCTGGGTCGGGCCGCAGGGCAGCGCGCTGCACAAGCGCGACCCGCTGCCGTTGGCCGCCGCCCATCCCGGCTGCACCTGGCGCCGCGCGGCACTCGAGGCGCTGGGCCGCGAGGGGCGGCGCGTGCGCGTCACCTACAACAGCACCACCCAGTCCGGCTGCTTCGCCGTTGCACTGGCGGGGCTGGCGCTCACCATCTCGACGCCCACGCGCCTGCCGGCCGGGCTCATTTGGCTCGGCGAGGCGGAGGGGCTGCCGGCGCTGGCCGAGATGGGCATCCTGCTCGCCACCGGCGAGGTGCCGCTCTCGCCCGGCGGCGAGGCGCTAGCCGAGGCCATCCGGCAGGGCTTCGCACAAGCGTCTTGAACCGCCCCTTGAGCCGGTGGGCCGCCGCGTGTTCTGGTGCTCGCCGACAATGAGGGAGAAACCCGGAATGGACCGCCGCACCGCCCTAGGTTCCATGCTCGCCGTGCCCGCGCTGGCCGCGCCGGCCTATGCGCAATCCTGGCCCGAGCGGCCGGTGCGCATCATCGTCCCCTATCCGCCCGGCGGCTCCAACGATACGGTCGCGCGCATCGTCCAGCCGCGGCTGCAGGAGATCCTGGGCAAGCCGGTCGTCGTGGACAACCGCGCCGGTGCCTCGGGCTCGGTCGGCTCCGGCGAGACCGCCCGCGCGCTGCCGGACGGCCACACCTGGCTGCTCGCGAACGACACGCTCGCCAGCAACGAGACGCTGATGAGCCTGCCCTATCGCGTGATGGAGGCCTTCACCTTCTGCTCACTGCTGGGCACCTGCCCCTATGCGCTGACCGCGCATCCCTCGACGCCCT
Source organism: Roseococcus sp. GW821-FHT12F05 (assembly GCF_058806835.1). NCBI lineage: Bacteria > Pseudomonadati > Pseudomonadota > Alphaproteobacteria > Acetobacterales > Roseomonadaceae > Roseococcus > Roseococcus sp. GW821-FHT12F05. Next base: position 1,991 of record NZ_JBXAQB010000002.1, on the reverse strand, counting down.
TCCGCACACTGGCGCAGCTGATCGAGGCGGCGAAGGCCGCGCCCGAGACGCTGAGCTACGCCACGACAGGCGTGGGCTCGCTCGCCCATATCGCGACGGTGCTGCTGCAGCAGCGTGGCGGTTTCAAACTGAGCCACGTGCCCTATCGCGGCGGCGGCCCCGCCCTGCAGGACGCGCTGGCCGGCCACGTGCCGCTGTTCATGTCGAACATCGTGATCATCCTCAGCCATATGCGCGAGGGTCGGCTGCACCCGCTCGGCGTCTCCAGCGCCGCGCCGAGCCGCTTCCTGCCGAACGTGCCGACCTTCGCCTCGCAGGGCTTCCCGGGCTTCGAGGCGCTGACCTACTGGGTGATGGTCGGCCCTGCCGGCATCCCCGCGCCGATCACCAACCGCTTCCAGGCCGCGCTGAAGCAAGTGCTCTCCGAGGCGCCGGTGCAGGCGCGCATGGCGGAGCAGGGGGCCGACATCGTCGCGAGCTCGCCGGCGGAGACCGAGGCCTTTATCCGCGCCGAGATCGTCAAGTGGGGCGAGGTGATCCGGGCCAACAACATCCGGGCCGAAAGCTGAAAACAGGCTTGCCAGCCGGGGCGACGCCCGGCATGTGAATCGCGAACGTCCTGAGACAAAAAAAGGAGGTCCGGCCGTGGACCGTCGCGCATTCATTGGCCTCGCGGGCAGCCTGCTCGCGACGCCGTCCGTCCTTCGTGCCCAAGGGCTCGGGGCGGGCTTTCCCGACCGGACCCTGCGGCTGATCGTGCCCTGGCCGCCGGGGGGCTCCACCGACACCATCGCCCGCCTGTTCCAGCCGCGCCTCGCCGAGGTGCTGGGTCGTGCGATCGTCATCGACAACCGCGGCGGCGCCTCGGGCGCCACCGGCGCGATCGAGGCATCGCGGGCACCGGCCGACGGCAGCACCTGGACCTTCGTCTATGACACGCAGGCCACCAACGAGACGGTGATGCGGCTGCCGTTCAAGACCATGGAAGCCTTCGTGCCGGTCTGCCACGCGGCCTCGGGGCCGCTGGCGATGGTCGCGCACCAGTCCACGCCCTTTCACAACTTCCAGCAGGTGATCGAGGCGGCGAAGCGGGCGCCGGACACGCTGAACTACGCGACCTCGGGCGTGGGCGGTCTCGCGCATGTCTCGACGACGCTGCTGCAGCAGCAGGGCGGCTTCAGCATGGTGCACGTGCCCTATCGCGGCGGCGGGCCGGCCGTGCAGGACGCGGTGGCCGGACATGTGCCGCTGTTCATGACCAACGTCGTGATCGTGAGCCAGCACATCCGCGCCGGTATCCTGCGGCCGCTCGGCGTGACGACGGCGACCGAGAGCCGCCACGTGCCGGGCTGCCCGACCTTTGCCTCGCAGGGCTTCAGTGGCTTTGCGGCGCCGACCTGGTGGGCCCTGCTGGGCCGCGCGGGGACGCCGGAGACGCTCGTGCGCCAGATGAACGAGGCGATGGTGCAGGTGCTGAACGAGCCCGCGGTGAAGGCGAAGATTGAGGAGCAGGGCTGCGACATCGTGGCCAGTACGCCGCAGGAATGCGGGCGTTTCATGGAGGCCGAGATCGCCAAGTGGGGCCGGGTGATCACGGACAACCACATCCGCGCCGACAGCTAGGGGCGCACCTGCCGGGCTGCGCGATTCGCGCAAGCCTCGGGGAACGCATGCGGCTTATGCGACGAATTTGGCGTCGGGCACTTTACAGTTCGGCGTCGTCCCCATAGATACGGCTTCACCGCAGGGCGATGCCACTGCGGAGCGGGTTCCGACCCACGAAGAGCTTGACGACCTTGGTGCTTTTAGCTAAGGTCCATGTCCTTCGCGGTCGAATCCGCGTCCCACTCGAAAGAGAGGGTATACCCAATCCGGCCGGCTTCCGGCGGGACGGGTATCGTTGTTTCAAAATCGAATCTGTTGATGCAGATGATATGTGCGCGTTTGAGATTGGTGCCATGTCTTGGGTAACTGGGCGTTGGTTTGATCTG